>CAYQQA010000169.1:0-1532 GCA_964419805.1 Candidatus Woesearchaeota archaeon | reverse complement strand
ACTCGAACAGGTGGTCAGAAAACTCCATTCCATGGGAATCCAACTTTTTTCCACGAAAACAAACCAAAGAAGACTTTTTAATTGGAAATAGGGATAGAGGAGGTTGGCAGATTTTATTGTCTAAATTTGCAGCGGCAATCGGCGTCGGATATTTTATCACATATACCGTGGATTTGCATATGAATACGGGTTGGGTGTTTTTGCTATGCTTTTTGGATTAATTTGAGGTTATCTTCTATTTGGATACTGGGCAACTTCCAAAATTCATCCATTATCAAAAGAAAATAAATTTTACACTTTAGGAGATTTAGTTTGTCATAAAACCAAAAACAAATTTGCCAGAACTACCTCAAATTGGTTTTCAAAAATAATTCTTTTTACTTGGTTAATTGTCAGTATGATTGGAGGGGCAAAAATAATTCAGGAATTTGGATTTCTTTCATACGAAGTTGCCGTAACAGTAACATCTTTAGTAATTCTTTCTTATATTTTGTTAGCAGGTTTTAGAGCCATTCTCATAACGGATGTGATCCAATCGATTATTATTTTAGTTCTTCTATTTTTAGTGACTTTCAACATAATTGGGGGAGTGAGTTTAAGCAATCTTTTCAGCGCAGAAGTTCAGCCAATTAACTTTTTTGTGGTCTTCGGATTTTTTGTTTTCGGGATTTTAAACGTGTTCTCGCAAGCAAATATGTACCAATTAATTTATTCTGCAAAAACAAAAAACAAAGCAAGAAATGGATTTAGTTTAGTTGTTGTCCCAATAATTATTGCAGGGTTTTTACTGATGCTAATCGGTTTGTTTATGGCAATTAACATTCCTGGACTTGACTCTGGTCTCATTTTTGCAGAGGCTCTCAGAAGTTTCTTGCCAGTATCTCTAATTCCTTTAGCAATCGTCTTGTTTTTTGCAGGAGTCATGAGTTCAGAGGACACAGATATTTACACAATAGTTTTACATTTTTCAAAACAGAGAAAAGGTGACTTTGTTAAAAATATAAGATTTTCCTCAATAGTTTTAGTTGTTTTATCATTAGCAGTTTCTTTAATTTTTAGAGATGTTGTTGATGTTTCAATTGTTGCAGGAGGGTTGTCAGTTGTGTTGTCTTTCCCCATGATTTATTTAATATCTGGTGGCCAAAGTTCAAAAAAATTCCTAGTCTCTTTTTTCTTAGGTCTTTTAGCACTTATTGTAAGTTTCATTTTTTTAGGGCCTGAACCAAAAACAGCATTGCCAGTAATAATTTGCAGCGTCTTGGGGTTGTTATGGAAAAAATAAAACACCAATAATGTTTATAAAAAACAAATTATACAGTATTATATGCCAATTTTTGTAATTCACAAACACAAAGCAAGAAATCTTCATTTTGATTTAAGGCTTGAATCAGGTGGAGTCTTAAAAAGCTGGGCAGTTCCCAAACAGCCCCCGAGAAAAAAAGGAATCAAACGGCTTGCAATCCAGGTTCCGGACCACGCAAAATCCTATGCAAACTTCGAAGGTGAAATAAAAGAAGGCTATGGCAAAGGCA
>CAYQQA010000168.1:0-1537 GCA_964419805.1 Candidatus Woesearchaeota archaeon | reverse complement strand
TCAGAAAAAACATCTCCATAACAAAACTTCTGACTTCTTTAATTGCAAAAATCTTGTGGCAATATTTAATTTTGAACATCGCGTGGCACCAAGAATTTCCTACGCACGAGCTGGCTCTCGCTAACATTTTATCCTCCAAAAAGTTTTTATTTTAGAAAGCTCTGACTATGCCAGAGTTTTACAGTGGCCTAACATCACGGCTACACCCTAATCGAATTTTCAGAGAATTAATTTCTTACGCCACCAGTCTTTGACTGGTGGAATTCTCACGCTACGCGCGAATAAAACCATACATAATTTCTTCTGTTCTAAATTTACTCTCAAATGGTCTTAAAATCTTAGGATATAAACCAGAACATAAAGATTTTAGCACAATAATAGATAAACAAGACCATAGGTTAAAGGTTTATTATTCTCCTCCAGATAGTTTTCCAAGATTATTGGTCTTGCATTCTTATAAGCCAGATGTAAATCTACTAACAAAAAGAATGACATCTTTTGGATTTGAAACAATTTTTCTTGAAGAGTACAAGAATATTCATACATGCGCAGCACTGTATACTAAGACATAATGATCCCTGTTTGGGTGTTACTCTTCTACCCTCTACAATAAAGGTCTTTAAATAGAGAAGCATATTAATCATTTTGAGTTATAATTAAATATAACAAAAGCTCTCTATCCTGAATTATAGCAATATTTAAATACTATAGTTATTCTATAGAGTAATGGTAACAACAATTCAGCTTAATGAAAATGTAAAGAATGCTTTGGATAGTTTGAAAACCAGTAAAGAAACATACGAGGAAGTTATTTTAAATTTGATGAAAATTGCAGACAAATGTAAAAGAGAGCAAAAACAATTATTAATTGAAGGGTGTAATGCAATGGAAGAAGAAAATTTAAAGATAACGAGAGAGTTTGAAGGAATTGAGGACTTAAAAAAGTGGGAATGGTAAAATGCTAGTGAGAAAAGGAGATATTTTTCTTGCAAATTTAGAACCCATTAAAGGAAGTGAACAAGGGGGAATAAGACCTGTTTTAATAATTCAAAATGATATTTCTAATAAACATTCTCCTGTAACAATAATTGCCGCAATAACTTCTAAGATTTTTGAAAAAGAATTTCCTACCAACATATTTTTATTAAAAAAAGATTCAAAGTTGGATAAAGATTCTACAATTATGTTAAATCAAATAAGAACAATTGATAAATCAAGATTAATTAAAAAAATAGGTTCTCTGAATAATTATTTAATGAATAAAGTTGATTTGGCTTTGAAAATTAGTTTGGACTTAAATAAGTAAAAGCTCTCTATCTCCTGCCAGAAGTGTAGAGCTTGCGGCGTGGGCGTAATATGGTTTTGTGATAATGAAGGGATGTATTTTTTCTTGTAACGCATGGTTTTCATCCGATCCGTATATAAAAAATATGGATTTAGAAAAACTATGAAACTAAATCCCTACAATCATAAAGAAAGATATCTTAAATGGAGAGCATCTTTGAAAGGGCAAATTCCTAAAATAAACAAATACAAT
>CAYQQA010000167.1:0-1552 GCA_964419805.1 Candidatus Woesearchaeota archaeon | reverse complement strand
TCGAGGTTTTTGCATTAAAAATCTATACGAGATACGAGCGAAGTAGGCACAATTTTTGATAGTTTTTCCACATCCAAATAATATGCTCTCAACATTTTCAAAGTTTTCACATTAATAACTTTTCAAATCGCGAGCACCACAAGCCAATTTTCTTCCAATCTCCCCCGAGACTTTCTGTTATTTATTATAACGACAAGCCGAGCGAGTGATTTCTTGCCCCTATTTCTCCAGAGGTTTCCAAATAAAATTTCACACGATTCAGCCCACTAATAAAACAGCGAGGGTTCTTGCGCGGTTCTAATTTAAATCCGATTCAAACTCTTGCCCCCCACTTCTCCGCTCTGTGCTTCATCAATATAATTTTCAATATCTTCCAAAATCCAACCACTTGTACTTTTTTCAGTTCCTTCAATTGGCACGCAATTTGGTTCTGGTCCGCCTTTGAATAAATAGTCAACTAAATAAGTTACATCAGCGACGTCAACACCCCCCAAACCGTCGACATTCGCCACCCACAACGGCTCCGGCGCAGACCCCCCTTTCCATAAATAACTAATTAAATAAGTCAAATCACCGACGCTGACAGCCTGCCCACCAACAACCTGTCCATCGATGTTTCCGCATATTCCACACACAGGAGACACAGACCATTCTCAAGGAGCATAAGACTGATTATAAGGGCATGAATCTATAACACCAGGGTCGTTTGATTCCCAGTTATCTGCAAATCAATAACAAGAATTAATTCAACAATAAAAACAGCCAGCAAAACACCGACTAAAATTTTCTGCGTTTTTTCAAAACCTCTTTTCATAAACAATTATATGACCAATAGTTTATAAAATTAATTGCAAACCGGCGTTGTCCGGAATGACATAAATGTTGATTTGAAAAATAAAAATATTCAACTCTTTTTTATCTGAATTTTTCAAATCCGTTCTCAAATTATACCAAATAATCTGCCAACCAAATTCTCTTTGTTTCATAAAAACTTTTTTGGCTCTCAAAGATTGAATCTGTTTTTATTTCAACGATGAATTCACAGATTCAACTATACTTCTTTGCCCAATAAAATCAGGAAGTTCAACACATTGCTGTTGATAAAATCCTTTCGGTCTTTTTCTTGAGCTTTTTCTAACAGGTGCAAAAAGAATTCCTCCTTTTTGCCGAACAATTTTATGAAGTTTTTCTGAATCATAACCTTTGTCTGCAAGAATTTTAATTTCCTTCAATTGAAAACGATTGAAGATTTTTTGTGCAACGACAACGTCGTGTTGCCGTCGGCAAATTAAACTAAAATCCAAAATCTTTCTTGTTTCTACGTCGATAAATAAATCTGCTTTTGCATACGGCTCACAAGTTCGGTTAATTCGTTTTTCATAATGCCTTGACCTTTTCCAACTATCAAACCCCGTTCCATCGATTGCAGTTAGATTAATTTTTTTAGGCAAAAGCACTTTGCAAATTTTTCTTATGATTTTCATATTGAAAATTTTTAGCCAATCATGAAATGTGCTTTTCTTTGGAATTTTCTTTAATCCTAGCCATGAAA
>CAYQQA010000166.1:0-1576 GCA_964419805.1 Candidatus Woesearchaeota archaeon | reverse complement strand
TTTAGTACATATTGAAGGGAACGAGAGAGTTGGAGTTTTTAAGGATTTTAAACGAGAATTAAGGGAGTTAAGAAGAAAAATGGACCCTTCTATTAAGAACATAGACTTAAAGCCATCGGTTATTCTTGTTTATCCGACTCATGGAGAGGCTGAATTTAATGGGATGGATTATGATGATTATAAAAAACTTTTTTTAGATTCTTATAAAACTGATTATCGGGGAATGGCTGAAAATCAAAAAGAGTTGAAAGAGCTTTTTGATAGTTCAGATACTTTAAGAGTTAGAACATTTGATCCTTCTGGAAACAAGGTTTATGAATTGATTTCTTCTATTAAGGGACAGGTTGGGAAAAGCTGTGTTGGTTTGAAAAATCTTCCGGATGGTGAAGTTTTCACAAGTCCTCTTGCAAATAGTGTTGACGGAGAAATTTTTTTAGACATTCCTATTTATTCTTTGGGAGATTGGGTAAGCGGAATTTATCTTAATTTTAAAAATGGAAATTTAGTTGATTTTTCGGCAAGAGAAGGAATAAAGAACTTGGAAGCAAATTTGAATACCGATAAAGGTTCTAAACTTGTTGGAGAGCAAGCCGTTGGGACAAATTCTGGAGTTGTAAGGACTTTGAGTAAAATTATCTTTACTGAAAAAATTGGAGGGACTTACCACATGGCTACGGGTAATTCTTTTCCTGAACTTTATCCTGATCTTGGAGGTTTAGAAAAGGATTCCAAAGAATATAAAGCGAAAAAAAAGGAATTAGTAGGAAAAGGGATTTTAGTTGATTCAGCTACACATTTAGATATTCCAAAAGATTTTAGAAATCCCAGAGAAGGCGAGGGAATATTTTTTGATGATAAAGAGATTAAGTGGGATGGTGAGAGAGGAATTTGGCAAATCATTTAGTTGAGTTTTTACAACATAAACATTAATAAATATATTTTACTTGTTTTTTTGGATGGAAAAGAGGAACTTGATTTTGTTTTTTATTGTATTAATTGGAATGCAAATTGCTTGCGTTTCTGCAAATGAGATTTCTGTTTCGCCGTCTTCTGTTTCAGGAGTTTTGGGAGACTCTTTTTCTTTGAATGTTGATTTAACAACTTCTACAGATGATGTTCACTCTGTTCAGTTTGATGTGGATTACGATCCAAGTATTTTGAGTTTCTATGACATTTCTGAAGGGCCTTTTTTGAGTTCTGACGGGGCTGACACAATTTTTAATGTGACTTCTGTAGGTAGTGGGAAAATTTCAGGAGTTTATAATGCACGTAACACGACGAGCCAGAGCCCAAACTCCGGAATTACTGGGAGTGGTTCAATTGCTTTGGTGAGATTTAATGCAACAGGGCTTGGAAGTTCTTTTGTTAATTTGTCGAAGGTGATTTGGGTTAACTCAAGTATTTTGAATAGTTCTGCAGGGATTGTTTCGCCTTCTGTTTTGAACTCGAGTGTTGTTGTTAATTCAGCGCCGTGCACTTTGATCGACGCACACTGGAGCACGACAGCGACAACAGAATATCAAGTTGTGAATCTTATTGTTGATGGGAGGGGGGGGTGTAATGGAGAGTTTGTGAA
>CAYQQA010000165.1:0-1595 GCA_964419805.1 Candidatus Woesearchaeota archaeon | reverse complement strand
CAATATTCTTTTTTTTTTTTTTTTTTTTTTTCAAAAAAAAAGAAAAAAAAAATTTTTTTAAAAAAATTGAAGGATAAACAATTTTGATAAAATTATTTTTAAAAAGTAAAAAAAAATTCTACGAATGATCAATCTAAAATGATGTTCATAATTAAAGACTGTTTTTTTAGAATAGTCTTTTTCTAGCTCACACCATTTAAAAAAGATTAAACCTGCTTCTGACAATTTCATAAAATTAAAAACGCCCTGTGTTCCAGGGCTTACAAAAATAAACTAAACGCTTTGTGCAGAACCGCAACACGACCCTTTAATTTTTGTTGCAATTTTGTTTGGGGTCGGATATAACTACTGTTTACCAACTCCTGTGCCTGCTCGATTGTTAAATGATGTTCGCCTCCACAGCAACTACACTGTCCAGCGTAAATTTTTCCGCCATAGCAATACCTGCCCACGGCTTTGTGGTTTGATTTATTCATCGCATCTGTTAGCTGAATAAGAAAATTATTCCATTTGGATAATTAGTCTCACTCATGCTAGAATTACTTTAACTCAAGCAAAGGACTGCATTTCCTTTATTTGAGCTAGAAAAGACGTGCTGTTAGCCGTCTTTTTGTTTAATTAAAAACTTATCACGTGGAGATGTTAACGTAATCCCGTGATAAGTCAAATTGTTACTGTGGATATACAGCAACATGAAAACATAACATAAAATGTTACATTTTGCACATATTTTTCATGCAAAAAAGCACAAAAAAAGCGACCATAATTATATATGATCACTCCTGAAGAAAAGATAAAGAAAATATAAAGTTTTTATAAAGTTTTACCAATCATATTATTTATTATTTCCGCAATTCTCTCACCCCAATCATCAATATTGTCATGTCCTTTCCAGCACACCTTCTTAACTCCCATCTCTACTGCTTTATTATTCCATTCAGGAACTGTTGAGATAGAAATTATCTTATCAGTATTAAATTTATTAAAATCCAGAACATGAAACGATCCTCCCATTCTACAATCTCTATCTAACAATATTATATCAAAATTTGGTTTAATTATTTTATTAACATAATCTTCAACTTGATTATATTCAGAGAAAACCGTGACTGCAAATGAAAGATATGGAAGATTTTCTTCCAAAACAAAAAGGTTCTTCATTAAAACTGATAATGTCTCTAAATCATCTTCTAATATCAAAATTCTTATTGTTTTATCTTTCATGTCAATTTTTTTATATATTCTCCAATTTCATGATCAGAGATAAAAACTGTCTGCAATCTTCTTATATTTTTTTCTTTTTTATCAAACATGTATTGCTTACCGTTCTGTTCTTTCATCTCATAGTCGAATTCTTGAAAAAGAACATCTCCCCGCCCCAGCAACTTCTCTCCTCCTGATTGACCAATTATTGTTATAGAATTATCCCTTGTTGCCGTTGCTGAACAAATTATATTTCCAAAACTATCTCTTATTTTCTTTGTTAAAACATCAACTGGATCTGGTCTTGAGGTTGCAATAACAATATTAACACCAACCACATTACCACAACCTGCAATAAATGAAATTGCATCTTCAAAAAATTCTTTATCTGT
>CAYQQA010000164.1:0-1625 GCA_964419805.1 Candidatus Woesearchaeota archaeon | reverse complement strand
TATTCTGGTTGAGCCAAACACTCATGTCACCGGTCTTTGACCGGTGGTTCTTGACATTCTTTCAGGTCCATAAATTCTATTATTTTTGGGATGGTTTCTTTTCTGTCTTTTTTTGGACGCCGAATATTTTTGAAAAGTATTCTAAGTTTTGGTTTGTTGTAAGTTTTTCGTAGACTGAATTATTTTGCATGGAAAAACCTATTTTGTCTTTCGGGGCTGAGATTATTCTTGTGCCGGAATCTTGTTTGAAGAAATCTAGGATTATTTTTATTAAAACTGATTTTCCTTCTCCTGAGGGTCCAACTATTCCGAGAATATCTCCTCCATTTACTGAAAGACTTATATTGTCCAAAACTTTCTTTCTGCCGAACGATTTTGAAATGTTGTTAAGAGAAATTACTTCCATCTCTATAAAGATGTTTTTTTCTTTATATTTTTATTGGTGGGTGTAGTTTGTTCGGAGGTTTGATTGTACAGGTTTATTTTAAAAACATATTTAAACCAGGTTATCTTTTTTTGACTATGTGTAAAATAGTGGGTGTTATTAGCTTAAAAGGAGGTGTTGGCAAGACTTCTGTGACTGCCTCATTGGGGGATGCCTTGGCGAATTTGGGTAAGAAGGTTTTGCTTGTCGATGGTAATTTGTCGGCGCCGAATTTGGGTTTGCATTTTAATGTTGTTGAACCAGGGGTTAGTTTACATGATGTGTTGGCGAGAGATGTTAATGTTTCAGATGCTGTTCAGAAAATTAAGGGATTTGATTTGATTCCTTCTTCTCCGTTTAAACGGAAAAAGGTGAGTCCGATGAAAATAAAGGACGCTTTGGCAGGGGTTAAGAAAAACTATGATGTGATTGTTATTGATTCTTCGCCGTCGTTGGGGGAAGAGACTTTGGGAGTGATGTTTGCGTCTGATGAATTGGTTGTTGTTTCTACGCCCGATCATCCTACTTTGAGTAACACAATTAGTTCTGTTAAACTTGCGAAGAGAAGAGGGACGCCGATTATTGGAATTGTTCTTAACAAGGTTTACGGGAAGAATTATGAGCTCTCGTTGAAAGATGTTGAAGAAGTTGCAGAGGTTCCTGTGATGGCTGTTGTTCCGTATGATGTGAAATTTTTGAAAGCTCTTTCTGAATTTGAGCCTTACACCAGTTATAGGCCGAAGTCAAAAGCGAGTGAGGAAATTATGAAGCTTGCTTCTTTAATTGTTGGGGAAAAGTATTCACCTCAAAGTTTCAGGAAGTTTTTTTCTTGGATTTCTCCAGAGCGTCAGGAGATAAATAGGCAGATTTACTATGAGAGTTTGTTTGATGATTGAGCAAAACCCTTATAAATTCAGATTAAGTTTTCTTTTTGTAGCTTGTAGTACATGGGGAAATAAATTCCTCCGTCGCACCGAATTAACAGTTCGATACGAGTGGCAAGCCACTGCTACAGGTGAGAACAAACAGAACAAAGACAAAAGCCCTGTAGTACAGCGGTCAAGTATGCAGCCCTTTGGAGGCTGAGACCCAGGTTCGAATCCTGGCAGGGCTATGGTTAAATTTTATAAATCAAGTTTTTCTTTTATTACATCAACGGCGAGGATACCCAAGTTTTCAAACTTGGCGAGGAATCGCCGTG
>CAYQQA010000163.1:0-1627 GCA_964419805.1 Candidatus Woesearchaeota archaeon | reverse complement strand
TTCAACACAGAAAGTAATTTTAATGTATCAATTCACTCGACAGGAATTTCGGGAAGAGTACATTTTAGACCAACAGATGAAGAAAAATGGTTGGAGGGTGTGTTAAAAGTTTATTTTGAGGTTAGGTAAATATCAAGGATTAGGGAATTATAAACATCCATTTGTGTTGTTTACTGAAAAACCTAAAATGGGTTTGGTAAATAAAGTTTGCGCAAATCTAGGAATTTCAAGAGCTGTTTTGGGGGATATATAGAATAGTTTTGGAGATGTTGGTTGGCAAAACAAAAATTATTTATATTTTGAAATCTTGTAATATTATGTTGTCAGAACACACTGAAGGTTCTGGGATTGAAAAAAAGCTTTTGGATGCAATTCCGAAGGGCATTTACATTGACACGAAGATTCTTAAAAGTTATTGCAATGGCAGAAGTGTTATAGAGATTGCACGCGAAATGAAAGACCCTGAAAATTATGTCAGATATTTGTATTCTGTTCTTCACAAATTATGTTTGGAACATGGTATAGAAATTCCAAAAAATGAAAAACCATCATAATTAAATTTTTAAACTTAAACAATTCCTAACCTTATGGCGAATTTTGTGAATATTGATGTATCAAAAATGTGTGGAGAATATTTTATTTACTACAATACCTGCTCAAAAAAACAGCTTATTAGAGGGGGGTTGATTGTTGATAGAGAATCACTTTTAAAAGAGATTAATAGAATTTCTCAAATTTATTCACGTTATAGAATTAATATTGAGCCTCAAGATTTAGTTGAATCAGAAATAAAAAAAGAGCTCGAGGATATTTTATTAAATCACAGGGCTTTTTCAAATCCACTTCAAAAGCAAAGCAAGACCGACGAAGAACAACAAAAGCCCGGCAATTAAGTGAAGGATTCTAATGTTTCTGTCTTTCCATCCTGAGACCTCATCAACTTTTGCAAAGCCAAAATAAATCAGGAAGGTTATCAAAAGCATTGGAAGAACGAAAATTAAATTGTAGTAAAGAAGCCAAGGAACCGATGAGGCCAAAGTGTAGCCTTCTGCTGAAAGTTTGTTTATTGCGCCAAAAAGCGGAAGCATTGTGCATGGAAGCAGGAACAAAGTTACAATTATGCCGACGACAAATGCACCTTTTGGTGAACTAATTTTGTTGATTATTTTTTTTACTTTCGGTCGCATGAATAAAGGCATCTCTGTTCCTAAAGAACCTTTTTTGTAATAAAAAAAGTCCTTGATATTCAACGCACCGACAACAATAATTAGAATAACGAAAATATTGTAGATTACGGCAGACACCCCTCTTATCCCTCCAGCCAATCCTTTGAAAAAAGTGTGGATGATTACGCCGTAAATAAAATACATTATAAAAACGGCAACTGAAAATGCTATGCCTGAATAAAGGATGTTTCTTTTTTTATTGGGATTTTGAATTAGAATTGTTGTTAGCACCATTGCGAGAACTGCCATCGCGCAGACATTTATCGCGTCGACGAAAGCAAAGCCGGTTATTGTCAAAAATATTTCAAGACTCATTTTAACATCCTGTTAAAGATTTTAAATTTTCAATGCTTTGAACACCTTGATATTGTTCTCCGTAGATAAACCATGTAGGGGTGCCC
>CAYQQA010000162.1:0-1651 GCA_964419805.1 Candidatus Woesearchaeota archaeon | reverse complement strand
GAAGGACTTTGCTGGAAACAAAAAAATCCGCTTCTTCTAATTTCTGAATTTTCTCGAGAAATTTTTCGCTTAAAACTCTAATGTCGACATCCCATGGATCAAGCTGTTCAGTGTTAATTAAGTCGTAAATTATTTCTTGCCAGCCAAGCTCGCGATTGAACAAAATCCCGTGAATCTGTTCTTGATTTATTTTGTCTACTTGCTCTTTTTTCATTATTAATTAAGAATAAATGTTTTTATAAATCTATTTTCTATAATTTATCTAAAGATTATTTTTTTTTAAACAAAAAATCAATTAACAGCGAAGCCGTCCAGGAAAATTTCTTAGTTCCATATCCTTCTCCTGTGAAAGGGTCAAAATATTCGTGAAATCCGGATTTTTTAACTAATTCAATAGAGTTTTTTCTAATATCTTCTGATTTATTTTTAAAACCATATTTTGAAAGCCCTTTAGAAATAAACCAATTTATGTTTATCCAGATTGGTCCTCTCCAATAGTTGTACTTTTTGAATTCATCTCTTCTTATATCCCAGCTTGGAATCAAAAATGATTTTCTTTTTTCTTTGAAGGCTTTTGAAGAAAGAAGCTTAACAAGTTCTTTAGCTTGTTTTTTATTGCAATCTTCGCTATACAAAGGCATAAATCCTGAAGACGCAAAACCATGGACTTTTTTATTTGACACAACATTGAAATCATTGAAAAATTTTTCATTTCGATTCCATAGCTTTTTATTTATGGAATTTGTTGTTTTGGTTATCCATTTTTTTATTTGAGATTTTGGTCCATCAACTTTTTTTGAAATCCACAATAAATCTTTGTTTGATTTGTTTAAAACAGAATTAAATAAAACATTTTGAACTATGAACGGGGATTTTTTGTATATCATTTTTTCATCATATTTTGATTTTTTAAATCTTTCAATCAATCTGATGTAAACATCATATTCTTTTTTCGTTGGTCTTTGTAAAAGTGGAATTTTGTGTCTCGTGTCGCTTCTTTTGTATTTGATTTCTTTCCCAAAATGAATGATATTAATTATTCCGTCCCACAACGGAGAGTTGTCCATTCC
This sequence comes from Candidatus Woesearchaeota archaeon, assembly GCA_964419805.1. Classification (GTDB taxonomy): domain Archaea; phylum Nanobdellota; class Nanobdellia; order Pacearchaeales; family GW2011-AR1; genus CAYQQA01. Next base: position 581 of record CAYQQA010000162.1, on the reverse strand, counting down.
TGATTCCCATGGATGTCTTATGTAAACAAGCCCTTCGTTTTCTGGATCTCTGTAGTTGTAAAGATACTGGTGATAATCTAAAAGTCTTGGATACATATACTCTAAGAAACCAAGCGCTCTTTCTTTGTCCTTAGCATTTTGATAGATGGTTTTGCACGCTGTTGCATGAATTGGAGGTTGAGTTATTCCAGAGGTGTGTAGGCTTGTTGAATTTTTTGACAAAGATATTTTCCAGAATTTTCTGTGAGGAAATTCTCCGGTTTTTCTTGTTTTATTGTAAACAACGTGAGGAAGCATTCCATTTTTCCATTGTCCTTGAAAAAGCGTTATTAGTTCTTGTTCCGCTTTTTCTTGGTCATAATGTGAGTAGCCTATTGAGATAAAACCCGAATCCCAGCTATATTGGTTTGGATAAAGTGTTGGGGACGGTTTGGTAAAATAAACTTCATGGTTTTGTTTAAGAACTTTTTTTGATTCTTCAATTAACTTTTTTCTTTCACCTTTTTTTATTTTCATAATTCTCTTAATTATTTAACAGGTTTAACTTTTATATTTTGTGTTTTTATTTTTAATTTTCAGAT
>CAYQQA010000161.1:426-1659 GCA_964419805.1 Candidatus Woesearchaeota archaeon | reverse complement strand
TTAACATTTTTTAATCCTTGATACCTCGCCCTTTAGGGCGGGGTTATTCATTTTTATGCCTGCTGAAAAAATAAGTATTGATAATGCCAAGAAGAATAAGCTTTTTTATTTTGTTGCTAATGTTGTTGTTTATAGGGAGTCAGATAAAAGATGCCTGATTTTGAAAAGAGATGAAAGAGAGAAAGTTCATCCTGGAAAATATGCCGTTCCTGGGGGAAAGCTTGAATGGGTTGATTTGGATTTAAGGAATCCTACTCGGTTTAACGGAGAGGTTCTTGATTTTGAGGATGCTGTTGAGGATTTGTTGAAGAGAGAAACTTTGGAAGAGGCTGGGGTGGAAATAGAGGGCGGTTTAAAATATATTAATAGTGTGGCTTTTATTAGGCCTGATGAGATTCCTGTTATTTTGATTAAGTTTGCCGCTAAGTATAAAGACGGGGAAGTTAAGCCAGAAGTCGGAGGGTTCACAGATTACGCTTGGGTGAATGGGGATGAAGTCGAAAGCTATGATTGCATAAAGGGAATTAAGGAAGAGGTCAAACAAACAATCAACCTTTTTTCTAAAGATTAGTGGTTTTTTAGAATATAAATTTTTTTAAATTTTAACTCCCTTTCTTGTACCTTCCGCGTTTTTCAACTGCTTTCAATCTTTCTAGGATTTTTTTAGATTCTTGTTTATGTTTGTTATATCCTTGCAGAAAACTTCTTGTTAGTTCTTTATGGTGTTTGAAATGTTTTGCTTCGAGAGCTTGTTTTAGCAAATGGAGGTCGACTGCTTTGTCTTCTATTTTTCGACTTATATAACTTAAGCCAAAATCTATGATGAAGGGTTCGTTTATTTTTTCAGATAAAATTATATTTGAGGTTGTTAAATCTCCGTGGATTATGTTGTTTTCGTGGAGAATTGAAATTAGTTTTCCTATTCTGTTCATAATTCTTAGTTGTTTGTTTAACTGGAATTTATCTAAATTTGTTGAGAGTTTTTTTCCTTCTATGTTTTCTAAAATTATTTTGTTGTCTTTTATTCCAATTGGTTTTGGTGTGAAGATTATTTTATTTGATTTATTTAAAATTTTGAATTCTGATTTTGTTCTGGATTTTCTTAATTTGTTGTCTAATTCTTTGATGCGATATGATTTTGTAATTCTGTCTTTTATGATTTGATTTTTTTCGTTCAGAATTATTTTTGCTTCAGCGCCTTGTGCGATTTGTTTTGTCATTTTTTAAAAAATA
>CAYQQA010000161.1:0-416 GCA_964419805.1 Candidatus Woesearchaeota archaeon | reverse complement strand
AAGCAACTAACATACTTGAATCGGCGATAACGCAATATTTGCAAAAAGCTTTGATTATAAATTGTTGGAGGAAGAGAAAGTATATTGCGAAAATTGTTCCGAGAGTTATTCCTATGTGGAGTATTGTGTTTTTTATTTTGTTTGGTTTTTTTGACTGCCAGAAAACTAGGGCGGCCATTAAGACGAAAATTCCTATTCCATAATGGCTGTTTTTTATTCCGAACGTGTGGGAGTAAGGAGAATGTTCGACAATGTCACATCCTTCACCAGGCCTGCAAATATTTGGCAAAGGTTTGAATGACATTATTGATGAGCTGATTAAAATTATTAAAAATAGAATTATGTAAATTTTGTATTGGGCTTTCATTACATCAACGGCGAGGATACCCAAGTTTTCAAACTTGGCGAGGAATCGC
>CAYQQA010000160.1:0-1676 GCA_964419805.1 Candidatus Woesearchaeota archaeon | reverse complement strand
AAGACGGGAGTTTCAACTTCCAAAAAGCCTTTTTCTAAAAGAAAGTTTCTTATTGTGTTCCAGAATTTGGCCTTTTTTTCAAAAATTTCTCTCACTTCAGGGTTCATAAGTATATCTAGGTACCTCTTTCGGAATTTCTCTTCTTCATCCTTTAGACCCTTGTGTTTATCCGGAAGCGGAAGAATAGCTTTACTCAAAAAAATAATTTTGTCGGCAAGAATAGAAATTTGTTTTGTCTTCGTCCTGAATATTTTCCCCTCAACACCAATAAAATCCCCCGAATCAATATACTTTTTAAAAAAATCTCTCACAGTGTTCGGAGTTTCCCCTTCTTGCAAAACTATCTGAATTTCCCCACTTCCATCCTTCAAATTCACAAAAGAAATTTTTCCAAGTTCTCTCTTAGTCATAACTCTCCCCGCCGTCTTAACTTTAGAATCAACTTTCAAACCCAAACAATCTTTAACCAAATTATTTTTTTCAAACTTATTGGGATAAGGGTCAATTCCTATTTTTTTTAATTCTTTTATTTTTCTTATTCTTTCATTGACAATCTGATCTTCTCTGCTCATGAAATCCTAAAGAATTAAACATTTATAAATTATTTTCTTTCCCTCTTTTTCAAATTAAGATAAAGTTCAACAAGAAACCAACCTACAAAAACAGACAGAAAAAACAAATCACTCGTCAAAAGCTCCTCCCTTATAAAATCAGAAAAAAAGTAAATAATAAAAGTTATCACAAAAGTATAAGGAAACAAAATCACCGGCACTAGAATTAATTCCTTAAGTCCCTTCTTTCTCATACCTCTATGAAAAAAATAAAGAGATAAAAAATTAGGATGAAGCGCAGATAAAAACAAAGTTTTAGTAGATTGTTTTTCTGTTTTCTCATTTTTCCTAGAAAAAAAAGTTCCTACATAATAATTAACAAGAGAGCTTGCAGTTAAAGCAAGCGTGATTATTGCAGCCATTGACGCCAACAAACTAAAATCAGATTTTGAAACAATTAAAGAAATAATTATTAAAGAAATCCCTGGAAACTGGTAACCAATAAACGCCAACCCTTCAAAAAAAGCCGCTAAAAAAATTCCAATAACTCCCACTTTTGCCATCATCTTTTCAACAAAAATTATCATCTCTTCAGGAAGAGGGATTATTTGAAAATGCCACAAAAACATCAAAACCAAATAAAATCCCATAACAATCAATGGAAACCATGGAATCACCTTCACAAAATTTTTCGCTTTCATTTTTTTATAAACCTATATTTTCTATATCCTTTATTATCGAGCTCTTCATTTAATAATTCATCTGTCAAAATCTGAAACATATCCCATCGGGAAACATGCTTATAAACAACTTTCGAAAATTTATCCTGAACTTTTTGGACTCTCAAAAAAAGTTTCATCAATCTTTCATTCCGTACTTTGTATTTACCAAGAAGCTGATTAACAATAAGTTCCGAATCCAAAAAACACATCACATTTTTTGTAAATTTCAAAGCCAACTCAAGAGCCTTAATCAAACCAAGATACTCCGTCTCATTATTTGTAACCCTCTCTCCAACAAATCCAGAATACTTTGTCAAAATGTTCCCCTCTTTCCTTACAATAACCCCAATTGCGCCAGGCCCAGGATTTCCCCGGGAACCCCCATCAGAATTTGTGTAAATCA
>CAYQQA010000159.1:0-1677 GCA_964419805.1 Candidatus Woesearchaeota archaeon | reverse complement strand
AGGAATAATTTATTTATAAGATAATGGAAAAAGAAAAATTTGATACAAAAGTTATAAGAATTGCATCGAAAGACATAGAAGGAAATCTAAATATTTATAAAAACTTTTTTCTTGATAAAAAAATTAAAATTTTGGATGTTGGTTGTGGGAATCACAAGGTTAGTGGTGCCGTGGGATTAGACTTTGCAAAAATAGAAGGGGTTGATGTCGTTCATGATTTAAATAAAGTTCCTTACCCCTTTAAGGACAATTCTTTTGATGCCGTTCACGCAAACCAGGTTTTAGAACATTTAGAAATTCCTTTAGATCAAATTCTTGGAGAGCTATGTAGAATATGCAAGCCAAAAGGCAGGATAAAAATAATTGTTCCTCATGCCCTAAATGTTTCCGCCTTTTCCGATCCAACGCACAAAAAATTCTTTACATGGTTCACCTTCGATTATTTTGGTTCAAATGAACAATCATATTACTCTAAGGCAAGAGTTAAAATTAAGAAAAGAAAATTTATTTATCTTACTGGAAAAAAAAGTTCGAAATTATTATCTCCTTTAGCGTCTTTAATAAATAAATTTCCAAAAGTTTACAGCCACTTTTTAGCTTTTGCAATTCCTGTTTCTTCAATTTATTTTGAATTAGAACCGGTGAAGTGAATTATCCAAATATTAAAAGACCATCCATAGGATTTCTCACAATTATGAAATTTATGGGAAGATAGTGTATTTTTTTCCCACGACTTTTTAAATAATAAAAAAGCACTTTCTCTAAACTACATCTTGATCTTTCCTTAAATTTAAAATATTTCCCTTTTGTGAAAAGTAACACAAACCCTAAAAGATTCTTTGAGATTTTTCCTTTTTCTTTCAATAATGATATAAAAAAAGAATTGTACTTTTTTTCAAAAGATAAATATAATCTTTTAGGAAAATCAGCTTTAAGAGAGACATACTTTTTGGAAACTTCTTCATAGTGGTTTATCACAGAACAATAAGTCTCGAATGTTTCAAAATCTCTAGTTATGCAAAACATATCATTGATTTGGTTTTTTGGATCAAGGTTTTTTATTTTCGGAGTAACAATTTCATTCTTGGCTATTTTAAACTCTTTAATATCTATGCAATCTATGGGCAAAAAATCAAATCTAATTCTTACAAAATATTCATAATCCACATTACTCTTTTTCATGTAGTCTTTAAGCAAATCAAACGCCCCTTTAATTTTATAAAGTTGTTGGTAAATGTTCCTGAAATTAAATCTTCTTGATTGAGGTAAAACAAAAGCTTTGTAATTTAGTTTATTTAATCTTTTTATTTTTCCTTTTATTATTTTGTCTACTTCAGAAGATTTAATTTTTTTTACTTTTAAAGGACTCATCACTTCTATTTTTTTGATATCCGAATCATCTTCAGCACAACAAAAAACATCGTAGTCCTCTATTTTATCTAGAAAATTTCTTTTAATATAAGGATAGCATATTTCGAAATGTTTAACCAATCCTGAGAAACAAATGGCGGCCTTTTTAATTTGTGGCTTTTCTTTTTTCATTATTTTCTTAAAAAAATCTGTTTTATAAGCTTTGTTGAGATAAAATAAAACCTGTCCGAAATGTATATATTTTGACTCAATGTGCAATCCACAGACATATGTCACCCCCTAAAATAATAACTTAAAATCATTATA
>CAYQQA010000158.1:0-1696 GCA_964419805.1 Candidatus Woesearchaeota archaeon | reverse complement strand
GAAGATATATTAAAAACAGATAATTTCAATATTGTAGTTGTTTGTCTTGAAAAAGGTCAAGAGATAAAACCTCATCCAGAGCCCTATGCTGTGTTCTTTTTTGTACTAGAAGGTAAAGGGGTATTTACAAGTGAAGATGGTAAAAAAGAATTAAGCAAAGGAGATTCAATTTTTATGGAATCGAATAAAATAAGAGGAATTAAATGCATAGAGAAACTGAAAATTTTAGGAGTCCAGGATGGCCGCTAATAGAAACAAAATAATAAAAGTAGAATCATTAGTGAAAAAATTCAACTCTTTTACAGCTGTAGACAATATAAGCTTTGAAGTTGAGAAAGGAGAAATATTTGGTTTACTTGGTCCTAATGGTGCAGGCAAAACTACCACAATCAGAATGCTTACAGGAATATTCAAACCTACAAAAGGTAAGATTCATACAAATAACTATGATATGGAAAAAGAACCTTTGAAAGCAAAGCAGCTTATGGGCATTGTTCCTGAGATGGCAAATGCTTATGTTGATTTATCTGCTTACAAAAATATGGTTTTGATTGGAGAATTGTATGGTCTTGATAAACAAAAAATAAACAAGAAAACAGAAGAATTGCTAAAATTATTTGGGTTATATGAAAGAATGCATGATAAAGTAAAAACATTTTCTAAAGGGATGAAACAGCGTTTGATTATAGCTATGGGTCTAATTAATGATCCTAAATTGCTGTTCTTAGACGAACCAACTTCGGGTCTTGATGTGGAAAGTGTCAGAATTATAAGAACACTCATCCGAAAATGTAATGATAAAGGAACAACAATCATTCTGACAACCCATAATATTGAAGAAGCTGATAATCTTTGTGATAAAGTTGCTATCATGAATCATGGAAAAATCATGGCTTTAGACAGACCTGCAAAATTAAAGCACATAATCCAAAGTAGTTCTTCTATTGAGATTGCTTTTGAGAAAAAAGTGGATATGCAAGAACTTAGGTTTAAAGGAGTTGATAAAATAAAAAAGAAGGGTGATAAAATAAAATTCTACACTAAAACTCCTGAGGAAATTCTCCCTATTTTAATTAAATATTCTCAATCTTCAAAAAACAAAATTTTATCAATTAATACCTTAGAGCCAAATCTTGAAGACATATTTGTAAAATTAACAGGTGAGAAAAAATGAATATTTTAGGATTTGTAGAGCAAATAAAAAGATCCTTAGCTATTGTTAAAAAGGATTTATCTATATATTACATGAAAGGTCCAGTGGTAATTTTTGGTCTGCTTTTACCAGCGTTTTTGTTTATTTCTTTTGCCTTGGGTAAAGATTTGGCAATTGAATTCTTATTTCCAGGTTTGCTTGCCATGGCTCTTTTTTTCGCATCAACTTCTATTGGTCCAGCTATAGCACCAACAGAAACAAGTACAAAAACTTTAGAAAGGATTGTTTCTGCTCCAATAACTTTATGGGCAATTATTTTTGGAGATATATTGGCATCTTTTTTATTTGGACTCTTTATAACAGCATTTGTCTTTTTATTAGGGGTTGTTTTGTTGGGAACAGAGTTTATAACATTAAGCTTGATAGTAGGTACAATATTAGCTGCTTTTTGTTTTTCTGCATTTGGATTAGTTCTGTCTGCACCACCCACTGATAAACCCTCCAACATAATGATGCTGTCTTCTCTAATAAAATTTCCTTTGA
>CAYQQA010000157.1:0-1704 GCA_964419805.1 Candidatus Woesearchaeota archaeon | reverse complement strand
TTCTGCCTGCAATTCCCCCAATGCTGTGTTTGTCTACAACAAATTTAGTGTCAAATGAAAATTTATTTCCTGTTAACAAAATTGCCTCAATTAAATGGATTGTTTCCTTAAAATTCATTCCTTCATTGTACATTGCAGAAACAAATAAAGCTGTTTCGGCTTCGGAAAGAGAGTTTGAAACTACATCTTTAATAATTGAATTAATTTTATTTTTTGTAAATCTTTTCCCGTCAAGTTTTTCTTTTATGAATTTCAAACTCTCAGGGGGTGCTGCAAAATTTACATCTATTAATTGCCCTTTTTTAAGATTCATCTCTTTTTTAATCTCTGATGAAACAGCTATCTCATTTTTTCCTATAAAATTTTTTATTGTGTCGACTATTGTAGAAATTTCTTTTGAAGGAGATTTCAGAGAAATTCTGTCTTTTAAGTTTACACCAATTTTTTCTGCGGTTTTTTTGTTTAGCATTGCTACGGGAACGCCTGCATCCCAATCAAGAAACCTAACTTTTAGTTTCATAAGAGAAAAAGCAAAATATTATTTTTATATTTAATCTTTTTTAGAAACCAAAAAACCATCTCTCAGATTTGTGTTTCCGCGCAGGACTTCTAGAAAAATCAAAAGGTAAACTAAAATTAAAGGTCCTAAAATAAGGCCAAGAATCCCCAACAAGAAAAGTCCGCCAATCATCCCGATAAAAACAATTCCTGAATGAACTTTAGTTTTCCTTGAAACAAGCATTGGTCTAAGGAAAGTGTCTAAGTTTGAAGATATTAGTCCAAATATTAATATCACAATAACTCCAGTCATATCTTGAGACACAAAAAGATAAATTGCCAAAGGAATCCACACAAACATTGGACCAATTATTGGAAGTATTCCAACAACAAGTGAAACAATTGTGAGTAGGAAAGAATTCGGGATTCCCAACACGAAGATACCTATGGCTAAAACGGCTCCCTGTAAAAGCCCAAGAACAACCTGTCCATACAAAACAGAAGAGGTAATATCTCTTGACGATTGAGAGATTTTCTTGTTAACATCTTTTGAAAAAGGAGACATGTCATTCAGGAATGAGTTTATTTTTTGTTTATCTCTGAGTGCAAAATAGAAAGTGAAAAGAACAACTAAAGAATGCAAAAGAAGTGAAGGGAAATCTAAAAGGAAATTTGAAAGTGCGTTCAACAAGTAATTTGCGATGTTTGGAATAAATGAATTAAGGGCTGAACCGATTTCTGAGGCAAACTGTTCTGATGAAAACAGCGACGGGAAAATAGATTCAAAAAGTCCTGCAAAATCTGTTTGCGAAGCTGAGGCGTAAAGCTTGAACGCTTGATTAATGATTATTGGGGTGAAAAACCAGATGGGAATTAAAATTATCAGAACTAAAACAACAGTAATGAATGATGCTGAAAGATTTGGAGATTTGGAAATCCGTAGAAGAAATTTATATAATGGATAGAAGATAAAAGCTAAAATGAATCCTAGAACAATGTCTAACAAAATTGGTTTTAAAAGAAGAAAAGACAAAATGGCCAAAGCTGCTACAATGATGAATGTGATGATTTTTTTTGTGTACTCTGAATCCATGATATAAACACGGTTGTGAAATTTATAAAACTATTGAAAAAGATTTATGAAAAGTTTATAAATTTACTTTCATAACTCTTTTAATGAATTTTATAAAAAAGATTTTTTCAGGT
>CAYQQA010000156.1:0-1744 GCA_964419805.1 Candidatus Woesearchaeota archaeon | reverse complement strand
GAAACTTCAAAACATATTTCAAAGTCTCCTTAGACCTAGAAAGCCTTGTCTTAATCGCAACTTCAAACTTTTTATCTTTCAATTTCCTTGCCAAGACTTTCGCATCTCTAATCCCTCGCGGAGTCAACTTCGAATCCTTCCATCCTGTAAAAATCCCGCGTTCATTAAAATAAGTCCTGCCATGTCTAAAAACATAAATTTTGTATGTTTTCTTCTTAGACTTCTTACTCTTTCCTCTTTTTTTCATAGAATAAATTAGTTACAGTTGTTTATAAAAATTCCCCACAAACTAACGCCACGAACGTTTTTCCGCAACAGTGTAAGTTCCCTGAATCAAACCGCACTTAGTGCAATAAACAACAATGTAATAACCAAACTTCGACATCTTGCTTCCTTCCTTAAATTTAGTACTCCCGCAACTGCATTTAGGTTCCACCATAAAATACAAAAGAAAAAGAACCTTATAAAATTTTATCAAATGTTAGAATTTCTAGAATTCAATTAATATTTTACATCACTCCATAAGTCATACAACTTTATGGGGATTTTCTTTTCCCTAAAATATTTTTCTAATTTGTTTGCATGTTCTATCGGAATCAAAATACTGCTCTTACCTATTTTCAGACCGCCCATGTTTTTAACGGTTCCTGGATGCAATTTCTTCCCGGTTTTAAATCCGAACAACTTTCTAAAAACCGCAACCCTTTTTTTATCAGGTTTTATTCCTTCAAATGTAATCAAAGTATAATGATTTACCTTTTCTGTTTCTTCTTTAAATTTCCCATAGAGAATTATCCCTGTGTTTAACATGCTTCTTTTTAGGTTTTTCCATTCTTTTGAATCAAGAGTTCCAACAATGGCCGAAATTTGGTTGTCAATTCCTTTCAATTCCCATTCCTTAAATTTTTTTGTCCTGCAATAGTCTTCAACAATCTTGTTTATTTTTTTCCCATATTTTTTATTAGCATCTATGAATAAGTCAATATCAGAGTCTTCATCATAATCTCCTCTTGAAACTGAACCATAAAGTATTATTTTGTTTACATTTTTTATCTTCGAAATCAAGTAAGATGCAAAATCCAAAGCATACGCGATGTATTCTTCTCTATTTCTCATTTTTTAAATTTTTATTAATTGTTTTTCTCAGATCGTGAAATTTTTTTATCATTTTTTCAATTCTTGTTTTTGGTTTTCTCTTTCCATAACAGATGATATTTCTCTCTAACTCTATTTCTTTCATTAAATCAAGAATTTTGTTTTTTGATGGAAAATTCGCAGGAAGTCTTCTTTCAATTAACCTTTTGTTTTTAAAAATCCTATGGTCTAATTGCTCTCCTGAGCCTTGAATCAAATTGAGTTTGTGCAAAAAAATAGCCATCAATTCAACTGATCCTTGAGACACATTATAACTTATGTTTCTTTGGTTTTCTTCTACACCTTCTTCAATTAATCTGTTTAGATTTTTCAAATGTTCTTTATACGCTTTTTCATGTTCTTCAACCTTCATTTTTTCTTACAATTGTAATTTATTTCATTACAAAAGTAATATTATTTATAAATATTTTGTTATTACAATTGTAATTATTTATTATTACTTTTGTAAACTTATTTTAAAGGAAATTTATAAAATTTTTTTCAAACTCCTGCCCCCTACTTCTCCACTCTGTGCTCCATTAATATAATTTTCAATATCTTCCAAAGTCCAACCACTTGTACTTTTTTCAGTTCCTTCAATTGGCGCGCA
>CAYQQA010000155.1:0-1750 GCA_964419805.1 Candidatus Woesearchaeota archaeon | reverse complement strand
CCGCCGTGCACGATGCGTGCACGATGCGCGCGGCGGCTGGACAACGGGGCCGACCTCTGGAAAGCTATAAAGATTATCTACCGGAACGTTTTCAGGATAAAAACCCTGAATCTGGCCGGCGTGCAAATCCATCGTTATAATTCTTTTAAGGCCTTTTGAGATTGAGGATGCCAATGCTCGTGCAGAAATCGGGACGTGGGGTTTGTCTTTTCTGTCTTGGCGTGAATAAAGCATGTTTGGCAAAACAAAAGTCACGCTTTCGGCTGACGAACTCAACAAAAGATCTTTAATCAACAACAGTTCAACCCACCACTGCTGAGGGTCTTTCGAAGAATCGTGGACAAAATAAACGTCTTTTTTTCTCATGTTTTCTGGAATGTGAACAGAAATTTCTTTGTTCCTGAATTTTTTAGAGACAACTTCGCAGAGAGGAATAAGGGTTTCTTTAGTTGTTAAAATGTAACTCTGAATTTTTTCTGCAAACTCCCACGCTCTTGAATTTTTTTCCGCCAACAATACTACATTGTTCATGGGGAATTAAAAAATTTTTGATTTATATTTTTTGTTGTGGTAGAGGATGATTTTTGGAAATTTAGAAGAGTAATCTATTTTATATTAAATTTCGGAAATAGCCTCCATATTTGTTTCATATAGTCTCTGTATTTTTGACCAAAACTGTTTAAGAGGGATTTTTCTTCTTTAGAAACTTTTTTAAAATAAAGAATTAAAAAAATAATTAAAGGAATTCCAAATAAAAGGATATTTGCTGTGAATGCCCCCATACCAAGAATAACTATAAATGTCGCACTGTAAATTGGATGTCTTATTCTCTTATAAAGTCCAGTTTTAACAAGTGTTTTAGACTTAGGGAATTTCTTTTCTATTACTACACTCCAATTTTTTCCCAAATGAATATGTGCCCAGAAAAATAAAAATCCTCCTAAAAAAGTTAGAAATAATCCTACTATAATTCTTGTATAGATATTTAATTCAACTTGTGAGAAATCCAAGAATCCTCCCCAATACACTGCAAACAAAATAGATACAATAATCCATTTTGTAAGAGGTCTCAGTGAGAATTTTCTATGTGCAACAAATCTTGAACGAATTATCAAAAAGGTGAATACAATTACAGTGATTATTATTTTTATTAAAAGTTCTGTTTCCATCTAACACTCTTACTAAATTAATTGAAACAGATATAAAAAACTATCATTCAAAATCCAAAAATTTCCAAAATAAATATTAACGGTTGTTTCTTAAGGTTTTAATGGGAAAAGATAATTCAAAAAATAAATTGAAATTTTTGATTTTGTTTTTGGTGTTGGTTCTTGTGGCTGTGGATTATCCGTTTTTGAACAGAGCGCTGGAAAACTGGTTGATTGATTATGAAGTTGGGTTTGTTGAACGAGTTATCGACGGAGATACTTTGGTTTCGAACGGTTCGAGCGTAAGGCTTTTGGGAATTAACACTCCTGAAAAAGGCGAAATTTATTCGGATGAAGCGAAGGAGTTTTTGGAGAACGAGACGCTTTTGAAAATGGTTAAAATGAGGCAAGGAAAAGAAGATCTTGATTTGTATAAGAGAAAGCTGAGGTATATTTTTTCAGACGGCAAGAATGTTAATAAGAAACTTGTCGAAAATGGTTTTGCAAATTTTTATTTTCCGAGCGGGAAAGACACTTATTACAATGAGTTTAAAGAAGCGTGGGAGAAATGCGTTGATAAAGAAATTAATTTGTGTGCGCCG
>CAYQQA010000154.1:0-1750 GCA_964419805.1 Candidatus Woesearchaeota archaeon | reverse complement strand
CTTATCTTCGTTTTTTTCAGGCGGATTTTCAGTATTTTTTTCTGTCATTTTATTCCCATTGATTTAAATAAAAATTCATCAGTTGCTTTAACAATTTCATTTGACGGGGCATTTATGAAAACACAGCTTTGGTTTTGCACAATGCTTGTTTCGTTTGATTCTTTGATAATTATAAAATTATCACTGCAGGTTTTCAAAGGCACATCACCCTCACATTCTTCTTCTGAAAGACATGCTCTCTGCATTCTTAAAACTATTGGCTGTAAATTCCTTGTTATTTCCTGTTCTGCCCCATAATTTTCAGAAAAAAAGTAGAGTGGTTTTCCCGAGTAAGTGTTTAGAGAATTAACCCGTGAATCAATGGAATAAAGATTGTCTGGGAAATTGGCAAATCCAAAAACGATGTCGCTTATCTGCGTTGTCCACAGCCCATTTTGTTGAGTCAAAATCAGCCCATTGTAATTTTGTGAAGTTCCCGAACCCGAACTGGAACTGCTTCCATTATTTGTTTGGCTTTGAAATCCGTAACCTAAAACACTGAACAGCATTACGAAAACAAGCACGACTCCCAAAACAATTTGTTTTTTTCTTTTCGATTTTTCTTCATCTTTTTTTGACCTTATTTTTATCATGTTTAGGAAAACAATTTAGTGCTTAAAAATATTTTGGATTGAAAATCAAATAATTTATAACCTTTAATTTCTTGATAGAATTATGAAAAGAGGAAAGCGAGCGCAGATGAAATTGTCCTTTGGGATGATTTTTTCAATAATTTTAATAGTTGCTTTTTTGGCGTTTGCGTTTTATGGGATAAAGGCTTTTTTGAAAATTCAGGACAAAGCGCGTGTCGGCGTTTTTCTGGATGATTTTAAAAACGATGTAAACAAAATCTGGAAATCTTCGCAGGCGTCGCAGGAAATTGAGTATGCTATTTCATCAAAGGTTGAAAAAATTTGTTTTATCGAGGACGAATATCCTGAAAATTTGATCATTGAACCTGAGCGGGAGTTCGGCGAATTCAGCCCAACAGAAATAAAACATCTTGATATTGGAAAAATTACAACTAGGGAGAATCCGTATTGCATTGAAAGTGAGAACGGGAAAATTAATATTTTTTTAAAAAAAGATTTTGACGATAATTTAGTTTTTGTTGCGAGGGCAAATGAAAATTAAAAAAGGTTTTGTGCAAGTGTCTTTTGGATGGTTGTTTGCAATAATTGCCGGGGCTGTAATTTTGTTTATTGCAATTTTCGCTTCGGTAAAAATAATTGACATCGGTGGAACGGCGCAGAACGCAATTGTTTCAAAAGATATCGGAGTTTTGCTGAACCCTTTGGAGACTGGTTTTGAAGAAGGAAAAGTTACAATTTTGGATTTGGGAAAAGAAACGAAAATTTATTTAGAGTGCGACGAGTTCGGTGTTTTCGGCGAGCAGGGAATCGGGGTTTCACAGGAAAATTTGGGAAAGTGGAGCGACGCAGAAACAAAAGCAGGCTTTGAAAACAAATACATTTTTTCTGAAAATCTTGAAGAGGGCAAACGGTTTTACATTTTTTCAAAGCCGTTGGAAATGCCTTTCAAAGTTGCAGACTTGACTTACATAATTTCTGAAGAAAATAAATATTGTTTTGTCGACGCGCCGGATGAAATTCTTGAAGAAATAAACGGGCTGAATTTAAATTTTATAAAAAACGCGAGCAGAGTTAGCGAATGCGATGATGAAAGTAAAAAAGTTTGTTTCGGAAATTAC
>CAYQQA010000153.1:0-1758 GCA_964419805.1 Candidatus Woesearchaeota archaeon | reverse complement strand
TTTTTAAGATTTTTGATTTTTGGACAGAGGATGTTTACTCTAAAGAGGAAGATTTTCGTAGTTTCCTTCACGGACGAGATATCTTAGCCTATATTTTCCCTGCCTAGAATCATCAATTTTTTCTAAGAGAATTTGGTTTTTTAAATTTTCTTTGAATTTGGATTAATTACTTTAAAACTCATCTAAAAGTCCCGACAAGGTAACAATGCATTTTAGAGTTATTTCAACGCGACTAAAATAGCACCGACAGCCATAAATGCTATGCCAATTCCGGTTTTAAAGCTGACATGTTCACTTAGGAAAATTGTTGCAAGAATTGTTGCGAAAACTATGCTCAGTCTGTCAATTGAAACAACACCTGAGACTGGACCGAATTTTAGAGCGAGAAAATAAAATATCCACGAGAGCGCACCGGCAATTCCACTGAAAATTATGAACGCAAGTGCTTTGTGGTTTGAAATGATTTCGCTGACGTTTCCGTATTTTCCTTGAATTCCAATAATGCCGATTAAAAACAAAGCCATGATAACAGCACGCACAGCTGTTGCAGTTGTTGAATCAACTTTTTCCAAGCCGACTTTTCCAAAAATAGCGACAAACGCTGCGAAAACTGCTGCCAAAAACGCGAACAAAATCCATGAACCTGACATTGAATAAATAATGCAAAAGAGTTTTTAAGTTTGTTTGTGGGAGGATTAACTAACAATGAATTGATATTTTGAATAGATTTCATCGAGAAATTTTTTTTAATTTTTCTCCAGCCTTTTCAGAACAATCAAATTCCCATTTATGTTGTACACTAATTTCAGAGGGGATACCTTACAGTAAAATACACATGTCCGGATTTTCCTTCATAAGCTATCCTCATTGAATTAAGATCTTCTGTAGTGACTTTCCCTTCAACAATTTTGTCTAGTAAGTCCTTCCCCCTCACCAGTTTTGAATCCAAGTCTTTTTAACCCTTTAGTTATTGGTGTTGTTGCATCACTTGCCTGAAATCTTCTAGCGATATCCATTTGTCCTTCTCCGTTATCAAAACTTTTTTGGGCTACAAAAACTTCCATAAATACCCCCTAACTTAATTGTTTATAAATTTTATGTTGAAAAATTTTCATCTTCTAAGAATTATTTATTTGATAAAATATATTTTGTTTTTCATCTAAAGAACATTTTACTGAAACTACTTTTACACCGAGTTCTTTTTCAAGTTTCGAGAAAAGTTTTTTTCTTTTTCCGTTACATAAATCCACAATTTTCGCTACTAAAACTTATGCTTCATTTGAAATTCCCCTGTAAGTTAAAGGTTTATCTCTTTCACTTTTAACAATGATAGTAGCATCACTATAATTTTTTTCAAATTTTCTTCTCATGTAATTTCTAAATAGCATTATTAAAATTATTAATTTAAATTTAAAAGATTTCACTCAAATAGCATTAGAAGAACGAACATACTAATAAAATGAGGCTTTTAGTAACTCTATGCTGAATGCGTCGGCGAACCTTCGCACTTACACACGAGCTCTATCAACGTTGTCTTTTGCAACGGCCTTAGTTGTCTCGTTTTGCGGATGGCTTCGAGCTTAGATGCGTTCAGCTCTTATCCACACAATGCGTAGCTACGCGGCCTGCCAAATGACAACCGCCCACCAGAGGCATCCGAGTCCCGTTCCTCTCGTACTAGAAACTCGTTCCACTCAGACAACAACACACCTAGTAGATATCATACAAACTGTCTCGCGACGTTCTTAACCCAGCTAA
>CAYQQA010000152.1:0-1762 GCA_964419805.1 Candidatus Woesearchaeota archaeon | reverse complement strand
ATTCAAAAGCAAAATTCCTGAAAAAATAGAAGCACTAATCAAGCTCCCAGGAGTTGGAAGAAAAACCGCAAACGTGTTCCTCTCAGAAAGCGGAAAAAACGCAATTGGCATAGACACTCATGTTTCATACATCTCTCAATATCTTAACTGGACAAAAAACAAAAAACCTGGAAAAATCGAAAAAGACCTGGAAAAACTTTTTCCGAAAAAAACATGGCCAAAAATCAATCCAACATTAGTAAGATTCGGCAAAACCTATACTTCAAGAAAACAAAAAAATAAATTACTTGACGAAATAAAGAAATTGAAATGAAAACCCAAATCCTCAAAGAAATCAAAAAAATAGAAAAAGAAAGCAAAATAAAAATTCTTTTTTTGATAGAATCAGGAAGCAGAACTTGGGGCTGGGAAAGCGAAGAGAGCAATTATGATATTCGCGGAATTTTCACTCAAGATTATTTAGTTGTCCAGAATATCGACGAACAAATAGACAAAAAAATAGGTGACTTAGACATAACATTATGGAACTTTAGAAAATTCCTAAAGCTTATGATAAAATCAAATCCCTCAGTCTGGGAATGGCTCAGCAGTGATATAATCTACATAAAAAATTCCCTGAGAAAAAAATTGAAAAAGATTTTCGAAAAAGATTTCAGCTCTTTCAAATTAAAAAAACACTACACTTCTATGGCAAAACAAAATTTCAAAAAATATATCACAACACAAGGCAACACGACAAATTTAAAAAAATACGTCTACGTTTTAAGAAGTATTGCCTGCGTTCTATGGATAGAAAAACATAAATCACCCCCTCCAAAAAACTATAAACAAATAATCAAACTACCCCCCAAAATACGCGCAAAATTTCATGAAAAAAGTAATCAAAGAAAAAAGAAAATCTGAAAACTTAAATGGAAAACGAAATAAAGAAATTGAAAAATACATAATTTCTTTTTTTGAAAAAACCTTCAAAAAAGATAAAGAGAAATTTAAAATTAAAGAGATAAATAAAATTTTCAAATCCTACACAAAATGCTCCAAATAATAAACATTGTAAACTCTCTAAAAAACTCAGAAATTAAAAACACCATCGACAAAAGACTAAAAGAATTCGAAAAAACGCGGAAAAACGAAAAAGAAATTTTCAGAGAACTCGTATTTTGCATTCTAACTGCAGGCACTTCTGCAGAACTCGGAATAAAAACAATAAATCATTTGGGAAACACAATTTTCACAAACACCCAAAAAGAAATCCAAAAAAAATTAAAACAAATATACAGATTTCACACAATCAGATCAAATTACATCTTTAAAGCAAGAAAAGATTTCAAAAAAATAAACCTCGAGCATCCAGAAGTAAGAAATCATTTAACAAAAAACATAAAAGGAATCGGAATGAAAGAAGCCTCACATTTTCTAAGAAATATTGGATTCAAAAACTATGCAATAATTGACTTTCACATTGCAAATCTCCTCGCCAATTCTAAAACAATTGAAAAACCAAAAACGCTGACTCCAAAAAAATACCTCGAAATCGAGAACGTTTTAAAAAAAATCGCAGAAAAAACAAACACAAATCTTGCAGAACTTGACTTATATCTTTGGTACCACGAAACCGGCAAAGTCTTAAAATAATTCTCTTAAGCACTTTGAGTGAATTCCCCACGAGCTTTCTTCATAAAAACCAAAACATGTGACATCCTCCCGGCCCTAAAGGGTTGACGCTTCGCGTCAACTTCTCGCTCCGCTTGAAGCTGGGTGT
>CAYQQA010000151.1:0-1781 GCA_964419805.1 Candidatus Woesearchaeota archaeon | reverse complement strand
CAAAACAAAATGACAGCCAAAACTGATATTTTTGATTCTTTGACAATTTTTGTGACTTCACCGTTGTAGCACACCATCCTGAAATACCGCGACCCAGGAATGTTTTCCTCTTCATTGTCAACATTTCTCTCAACGATCTCATTTCCTTCAACATTTATCTGACTCACTCCTAAAGACTGCTCACACCAAGTTTCACCGTGCTGTTTTGTAATTGTGTTTCCCTGAGAGTTTTCATATTCACAGACCAAATCTTTGCAAATAAAATCGCCTGCAGAAGGTTTTGCGTCCTGACTGCTGTCATAAGCCTTGCAAGTGCTCCCCAAATAATAATCACAGTTCCCGCAAGTTTTTGAGTTCGCGTTCGCAGAATTTGGATTACAACTTTCATCTTTGCCAAGCATTATTGTCCAGTAAGAAGGGTCGTTAATTTTTTCAGCGTCGTAAATGTTGGCAACGTTACCACAGGTGTCCAAAAAATAAACTTCATCACTTCCTTCAACACAGATTGTTTCTTTACTCATGCCACAAATTGTCGCAAGCTCTTCAGCCGAGCACAAATATCCTTGATGGAATTCAACGCCTTCATAATTTGATTCAAGAGTTTGACATTCTCTCTGCGTCAAAATTTCGCAGGTGGTTTCAAATTCTTTTTCATAAACGCACGCGCCTTTTTCTTCAGAAGTTGTCGACGCTATGCACTGAATTTCATCCTGAATGTTGTTGTTAAAATGAGTTTCAATTCCGTATTCTGATGCAAGCCTTTTACATTTTGTCTGTGTTACAAAAGACGCTTGGTCGCCGATAGTGCAACATCCTAAAGTACATTGCGGAATCTCATCAGGTTCTTTAGGGCTCCAAACTCCGTCGTTCTCCTCACAAACTCTCTGAGGGGTGTTTTCCATGCACTCTCCTTGTCTCGTGTTTATACAAGTTCCCTGCCTGCAAAACGCAGTTGACTCGCAGGAAGTCGGCACAGCTCTCAAACCATTTGAAGTATCGCAAACATCTTCTGGTTCGTTCTGACACCAAGCCCCGTAATTTGTTTTTTCACAACAAAAACTCACTTCCCCCACAGCTGAAACATTCTGTAAATTGAAAAAAGCCCCAGCTATTAAAATTGCAAAAACCAAAAATAATATTTTTTTCATCTTATCCTTTTTTTTATTTTTTCTATAAATTTATCTATTAAACTAATTTTTTTCATTACTTCAAAAACATTTTTCTTACTTACTTCAAAGTAAGCGTGAGCAATTATATTTCTAAAATTAATAAGTTCTGCAAGTTCTTCAGCTTCTTTTTTATTCATTAAACCCGCTTTTGAAAGATAAAGAAATATGTCAGCATATCTGTTAGGCATTCCCAAATCTTCTTTTATTAATATTTCTTGTCCCAAATCAATAACTCTATTAAGAATTGAAAAACAGATCATAGAGCAAGCGTGAAAATTTTTTAAATCATCTAAATCTTTAATGGACTTAACTCCAACAGAATCTAAATCTTTTTCATATTTTTCAATGTCTTTTATTATTGAGGTTATTTTTTCTACATCGTACATTTTAAAGTCTCCATACAATATTTTTTAATAACGTACTGAAAATCAAGATATTCTTTCATAGTTCTCAATTTTAGATTATCTATAAATTTTTTATCTTTTGCTTCAAGCAATTTTCCCTCTTTTAAAACCCTGAATTTTATTATTACTGGCAAATCATTAAAAATAGAAATATCCAGATTATCAGACATTTCCATAAAAACTTTTTTTCTTTCTTTTTCATTTAAAT
>CAYQQA010000150.1:0-1794 GCA_964419805.1 Candidatus Woesearchaeota archaeon | reverse complement strand
CCTGATATGCGCCCGTTTGTTTACAGAAGACGTGCGGACGGCCTTGCAATTTTCAATACAGATTTAATTGATGAGAAAATAAAAGAATGTGCAGAATTTCTTTCAACGTTCGATGCGAAAGACATAATTGTTGTATGCAAAAGACAAGCTGGATGGAAAGCCGCCAAAATGTTTTCCGAACTAACAGACATCAGAGCATTCACAAAAAAATATCCTGCAGGAATTCTTACCAACACAAATTTGCCCGATTTTTTCGAAAACGAATTAACAATTATCACTGACCACTGGGTTGACAAAAACGCACTCAATGACACAATCAAAGTTCACAAAAAAGTCCTCATGATTTGCGACACGAACAACTTTTCAAAAGGCGCGGACAAAGTCATAATTGGAAACAACAAAAGTGCCAAAAGCATAGGTCTAATTTATTATTTGCTAACAAAACAATTCTGCAAGACCAAAGGAATAAAAAAACAAATTCCTGATTTAGAGTATTGGACCGGCGAGAAGGAGTGAATAATTCAAACAGTTTTTTAAATTTCAAAAAAACCCTCACTTCGCTCAGAACTTATTTATTTTAGTAGATAATTAAAAACATAATGTGACATTAATCCGGTTCCTGCAACTAATGAACTTAGGCCTACTACATAATCTACAATGTTGCTCTTTACCCTTTTAGTCTCTTCCCCCAATAGTGCATTCCATTTTCCATATCCTCACCAGTAAAACTAGTTTTTCCTCCTAATCCTTCAACAAATTCTTCCTTTTTTTGCCTACATTTCTTAAGCTTTCGGCTTAAATACACCATATAACTACCCTGTTTTTTTGAGCTTTTAAACCTGTCTTAAATTAAAATTTAATGCCGAAGGCGAATTCCACCAGTCTTTGACTGGCGGCGTAAGAAATTAATTCTCTGAAAATTCGATTAGGGTGTAGCCGTGATGTTAGGCCACTGTAAAACTCTGGCATAGTCAGAGCTTTCTAAAATAAAAACTTTTTGGAGGATAAAATGTTAGCGAGAGCCAGCTCGTGCGTAGGAAATTCTTGGTGCCACGCGATGTTCAAAATTAAATATTGCCACAAGATTTTTTTAGACAAGGAAATCAGAAGTTTCATCGCTGAATTGTTTTTTCTGGTTTCGACGACGCGCGACATGCCGATAAAAACAATCGGTTTCGATGATGATTACGTGCATTTGGAAGTTAACATAAAGTTGCGAAGCAAACCCGAAGCCGCGAAAATTTTCAAAGGAATCATTGCGAAAAAATTGTTTGAAAATTTTCCAGAGATTAAGAAAAAATATTTTTGGGAGTTCTGGAATCCAGCTTATTTGATGGACAACATCGGCAGCGACGAGGAGCACGTTAGAGAGTGCATTAAAAACCAAAAGTATTCAGGTTGAACCCGGCGTTCATGCCACGGGTCTGTGACCAGTGGTTCTTGACTCCAGTAAAATTGATTTTTCATAATTTAACATTTTTTCGTTTTTCAAATAACTGTTTCACAATATGTTCAGGGCTTTCAAACTTAACAATTTCTTAAAATCCAAAATTGTGAGAAAAGTTCAATCTTCATCATAATCTTCATCTTGCTCGTCTTCAGGATTTGCAAGTTTCATAATCTCGCCTTCTTTAACAATTTCCTCTTCTTCTTTTGCTTCCTGATCTTCTATTTCAGCATCGCTGACTTTTTTCTCTTTGACTCTTTTCAAAGCCTCGTCTTTCTTTTTAGGAAACGGTTTCTTTATAGAGATAGGCAAAACATCTGAGTTAAGTTCTATCTCAGCTATCTTCA
>CAYQQA010000149.1:0-1796 GCA_964419805.1 Candidatus Woesearchaeota archaeon | reverse complement strand
AAGTCGTGAGCCATATTAATTTAAAGAGGACACTTTAGGACGGCGGGACGCTGTCCATTTAATAATAGAAATTGTTGTGTATTTTCGTTTTGTGAGCCGCCGCCTTTTTTGCTTCTTTTTTTCTAAAAAAGAATATTGTTAATTCCACTTTTGTAGCCCATTATGGGTGTTTTAAAATGGTTTCTCACTAACAAATCTTTTTCCTTTCTCCTTTTTCCTAACTTTTTGTAGTGGACTAAATTTTGCATTTCCTGTTTTAACTTCAATAAATAGTTTTCTTCCAGTTAAATTTAACAAATCATCCCTTTCATACGCTATAAAATCCTGTCCTCTTGGAGATCTTTTGATAATAAAACCCTTTGCTGTATAATCTCCAGCAACAAGTTGTTCTCCTAACCCTCCATTAATTTGATTGAGTTTTAATCTAAGTCTTTTTTTATTTTTCTTTAACCCCTCTAAGATATCTTTCTCCCAATTTTCCATGATAAAAATGAGAGATTAAACTATTTAAATCTATTCCAGAGATTTGGAACATTTAAGATAGTAAATATTTCCATGGTTCAAGGTGTTTTTTTCTAAAAAAATTCCTTCTGCAGCATATTTTTCAGTCCCATCATATTTGTATTGTCTCTGGACTCCCCAAACACAAGAATTTGGTTCTATGAAGATATAATAATTATTTTTGTCTTTAAGTGAATAAGTTGACCATGCAAGAGAAGGAGCGAGAATTAAATTTCCTTTTACGCTTATATTTTTCCCAACATAATTTTTTGGGTTTTGACTAAGTTCCTCTATAGTGGGGGTACTTATTTTATTTAAAATTGAACTTGAAGAAGAATTTTTATCAGAACCGAATAAACTAAAATTTCCTGAAACCTGAATAGGATTAAGCTTACTGAAGTTTGCTTCTTCATAAGTTTGAGTAATTGAATTTACAACACTATCTTGATTAACAAAGGCGAAAAAAAGTAAAAGAACAATTACAATAGCAATTATTGCTTTCGTTCCGTGGTTTAATCCACGAAAAGCATATTTTAGATTAATTGTTAAATGCCAGGCTTTTCTTAAAATAAAAAATAATAAAACTAATTGTAACAACGAACCAAGTTTTATGAAAATTAAAACGATTTGATTTATTTTATCAAGATTGGAATAAATGATCAAAAAAACTAAAATCAAACCAATAAGTTTAAGTGAGTCGTGAAAAAATACATTTTTATTTAATCTGCTGTGCGGGTGTTCTTTATCTGTAAACCATTCAGCAAAATTATCCCATTTCTTTCTAGCAAAATGCTTTATTTTCTCTGAAGTTTTGTTTTCTTTCATCTTTATATTTTTAATAGGTGATTATTTAAAAATTTACGCTATTTGTGGGAAAAAATTAATTAAAGCCCATAAAATGATAGTAAACCAACCAAGCATAATCCAAGTGTCTCTTTTATCTAAATTTGTGATTGTGTGATAAATCACAAGGATAAAACTATAATAAAAATATGCATAATAAATTCCGTTGATAATTAAATAAAATAAATCATAACCTGCACTAAAACCATTTAGTTTCGGAATAAGAACACTAAACCATTCTTGAACTCCGCCAATAAAAAGATAACTGAGAGAAAATGTTTGATAATAAACATAATTTAAAACAAGTCCAATTAAAAAAATTAACAAGAATTGCATTAAGTGAGGTTTTATATCTCTTTGAATTCTCAGATAAATATATTTTCTAAAAAAATTCTTTGAATTAAAAATTTTTATATATATTCTAGTGCCTTTGTTTATATATTCTTTGAGCC
>CAYQQA010000148.1:0-1806 GCA_964419805.1 Candidatus Woesearchaeota archaeon | reverse complement strand
TTATATTCAATTTGTCCCTCGCTGATTGATAAAAAAACGGAAGCCCCCAGTCCTACGGACAGATAGTCTCGGCTTCGCCTCGCAGAAAAACTTCTCTTAACCGACCAACGAAAACCTAAAAAAATGCTTCGCACTTTTTCTAACAAAGGTTAAGAGGTTCGTTTCACTCACGCAAATTTTTCTATTTATTTGGGCAGTGCTAAGATTACTTTTTCCAAACTATATGGCCATTAATGTTGTCCTTCTCATAAACTTCTAGAACATCTTCACAGAATTTCATTAATTTCTTATCATTATTCTTTTTCGCCAACTCATAAAGTCTTATAAACATTCTTTTTCCTGTTTCTGTTTGTTTATAATATTTTTTCTGAAAATTATGTTGGGCACATAATGTCTGACCATTCTCAATTTCGGCTTTTCCACCTAATTCTTTAGGTTTTATGTGGTCTGCTTGAATTTCCACTCCTTCAGCACGACCACGACCACAAATTACACATTTATAATTATCCCTCTTAAAAATTTCTTCTTTTTGAGCAGAAGTAAAATCTTCAAGTTTTCTATTATTTACAAAATCAGGGTCATATTTGTAAACTCCTTTTGAGATTTTAATTAATTTGCCTTGTTGTGCAAGCGTTCTTATTCCCCTATCAGGGTCTCTGAAAATTTTCCCTGTTCTTTTATTGTATTCATGGACTACCCAATCAACAATTTCGGGGTGTTTAATCTCTCTTTTTGGATTTTTCATAAAATATTCCATAATTAAATCAGATTGATTAATTTCCTCTTTGGCCTTTTCAATTATTTCTGCGTCTTTATCTACCATTTTTATTCACTTTGTTATATCAATTAATTTTTTATTTAAAAGTTTTGCTTCTTCAAAAATTCTCTTTTTAGCAATATTACAATATTCATCATCAACTTCAACACCAATCCCCTTTCGGTCATGTATTGCTGATGCTATCATTGTTGAACCGCTTCCCATAAAAGGGTCTAAAACAACATCCCCTACAAAACTAAATAGTTTTATGCACCTCTTTGGTAATTCTACCGGAAATGGTGCTGGATGTCCTCCCGCCCCTTTTTTACTTTGGCCATTAAAAGTCCAAACTCCATTTGTCCAATCCATAAATTCTTGTTTGGTGATATCATTTTTTTTACTTCCACTCGTTTTTTTCCAACTATCCTTGTACAAAATTAGAATTAATTCTACCGGTGCTATTACATAGGGTGCGGAAGCACTAAGCCACGAACCCCAAGCTGTTCTTCTGGAAATGTTTCCTTCATTCCAGATTATAGTGGAATGATATTTATAACCAATTTTTTTTGCGATTGTTGTTATGTCGGCTCCCACGCTTTGTTGTCCGCCTTTATTCTTATCTAATGGAATATTTAGGCATAATCGTCCATCATTTTTTAACCATTCAAAACAACGAGATAACCATTTATTAGTAAATTCTAAATATTTTTCATAAGTTATTTGGTCATTGTGTGAATTATATTTTATGTCTACATTATATGGGGGAGAAGTAACAATTAAATCAACGCTTTCTTTAGAAATTTCATCAGTTAAAAGAATATCATCTTTGATAATTTTTACTTTCTCATGATTTAAAAAAACATTATCCTTCATTTTAACACCTATAATAAACTAAGTCTTATCATCATATATAAAGTTATTGAAAGCTACGCTCTGCCCATCTTCTTTTTTAGAAAAAAAGAAGCAAAAAAGGGGGGCTTCCTAAAAAACTGCGAGGGACAAACTCTAAAATTTTCCTACGGAACGTTGCACTAAATTTTAGCCCTACG
>CAYQQA010000147.1:0-1834 GCA_964419805.1 Candidatus Woesearchaeota archaeon | reverse complement strand
GGCTTCACCCAAACTGGAAGATTCCCGTCCACTACGTTACCGGAAATCTCCCGGCATCGCTAAATGCCTGTGTTATATGTAATTTGAGTCAGGAACAAAAAGAAAATAATGTAAGGGCAAAAATTTATATAGAATGCTAATTCATCAATACTATGGACAATAAAATCTTAAATCACTATTTAGAATTTGGCACATTTACTAATCCAGGGTGCTATAAAGAATTTCTTCAAAATCTTCCAAAGGATGTCAAAGAACTGGGCAATTTAATTTGTCATCAAGTCATTCATCGTGTAACTCTCAAAGACGGCAACACAAAAGCCAATAAAGATTTGAGATATGGAGATATGGATAAATTTCCTTGGCATAGATTGAGGTGTGAAGATGATGTGTTACCTACCGCAGTTTCAATGATAGCAGAATTATTAAGACTTGATGACAAAGGTTTTGACAAAGATAGGAAAGTTGAAGATAAAATTGTTGTCACATGTCGCTATGTAGCAATTCTTATGGCATCAATCTTAAAATCAAAAGGTATTCCTTGCAGAGTACGTTCAGGATTTGCCCCTTATTATTTTGAGGGCAGTTGGGATCACTGGATAGACCAATATTGGGATAAAGACAAACAAAAATGGATTACATTTGACGCTGACGGATTTTTTGATAGTACTATTGGTTTTGACCAGTATGATATGCCAGAAGAAAAATTTGACTGGGCAGCAAACTCTTGGTTAGGAATTAGACGGGGCAAATTAGATGCCAACAATTTTATCAATGCAGGTGGGTTCAAAGGATTAATGCCAGTTCTTTGGGCAGTTTTTTATGATTTTCACAGTTTGATGAACAATGAAATTCTTTATATGCAAACACCATATTATGTTGCCAACAAATTTGAAAAACTGACTGAAAAAGATTTTGAAGAAATTGATGAATTAGCTGAATTGATGTTAGAACCAGATAAGAATTTTGATGAATTAGTAAATATATGGAAGACAAAGAAAAAATTTAGAATTCTAAATAGCCCATTAATTGGTGATGATAGTCACGTTAAGTGGAAATAGATTTTTGCCCTTTTAATTTAATAAAATGTTCCTGACTCAAACTCACTTCGCTACGCTCCGTGCCACGCTGCGCTCTCCCTGCACTTCGTTTCGGTCTGGACATATAACAAGGGATAAAAGGAAAATTGCTCGGCTCGCAATTTTCCCAAATTTTCTCCACTCCGCTCCGAAAACTTCTTTTATCCCTGATGTTAAATCCAATAACAAGACCACCAGAAAAGAAAAATCTATATGTTAATCAATACTAAAAACGGGCATTCTTTCCTCATCGTTTCGCTATACTCCACATTACTTTAAAGTATTCTTTAAACGAATCGGCGGTTTCTCTATTTCTAATTAAAAATGTAATCGGCTCTTTATTCAAAATTGCTATAATTGTAAAATTCTTGTAAATATTAATTGCTGTTGGCGTTGTTCCTTTCAAATATTTTGCTTCTACTAACTTTGACTTTTCTTGCGATTCAAACAAACCTCTTGAAGATTCATTAAAAATAATTTTTGATTTAACTTTTTTCTTTATTCTTTGTTGATGAAGTCTTAAAAAAAATAATTGAATTTGCTTAATATTTTCACCTTTTCCAGCTCCAAAAGCAAAATATGTTTCTTTAAAATCAAATTCGTTAATCAAAACATTAAATGCATTTTCCATACCTTTAATTCCAATAAATATTTCGGCAATTTTTTTCTTCTCTGCTAATTCCTGTTTTAACATCAATTCTGGAAGTATTTTATTTATGGATTCCATATCTTCATGAATTTCTTTTTCCTTTTCTTCC
>CAYQQA010000146.1:0-1834 GCA_964419805.1 Candidatus Woesearchaeota archaeon | reverse complement strand
GCTTCGTGCCACGCTGCGCTCTCCTCCTTTCAGTCGTCGGGGCGTATAACAAGGGTTAAATGAAATAATTTTTAGTGGCTAAATGTAAAAGGGGGGACAATCAAAACAAAAGAAAAAAAGGGGAGGGGCTGGTGCTACGCACATTTAGACTCACAACTTCGTTGCTCGAAATTTAATATAATCTACTTTCTAATTTAGTTGTTTTTCTTATAATTTCCAACAATAGCTCCTAAAACAATTCCTACAACCGCTCCAGCTCCAGCAAAAACAGGAGCATAACTTGGAGTAGATATTATTAATCCTAAACTAAATCCAATAGCGACACCCAATATCAAACCAAATCCAACATATTTTGTATATTCTTTATCCATTTTTTCACCAATATTTATTTTAACTCATCATCATCAAAAAAAAATATTTCATCAACTTTTGATTTTAATTCTTTTGCTATTTGAAAAGCAAGTTTCAAGGAAGGATTATACTTCCCTGATTCAATAAATAATATTGTTTCTCTTCTAACTCCAATTTTGTCTGCTAATTGTTCTTGAGTTAAATTATATCTTGCCCTTAATTCTTTTATTCTTGTTTTCATTCTACATCGCCTTTTTTATACAAAAACTTTTGAAAAGCAACTGCAGAGATAATCATTGTGAAAAATACAACATTATAATATTGTTGAGTTGTTATATTAACAAATCCAAAGTAATCAAACCAAAAAAAGATTGTGATTACTAAAAATGTTGTAATCCATGAATATCCTAATCCATACATGGATAATTTTTTTATCCTTTCATCTTTTTCAGGCATTGTTTTTTTCCTTATTTTACGAAAGACTGCAATAATTATCATAGTAATTCCAATACTTAAAATGGCAGAAGAAACTTGAGCATTAATGATTTGCAGTGCAATCATAAACATTCCTGATAAAACAAAAGCAGTTCCTAAAGCAATTAAGTAATTATATTTTGAATTTACACGTTTCATAGTTTTTCCCTCTCTAATCTATAATTTGAAATTGATTTTACAATTGCTCCGCCTAATAATGCCAATATTAAAAATATATTAACAGACACTTCTTGATTCAGAGAAGATCTCACTACTTCATAAAATACTCCTATTACTAAAATTAATGACATAAACCAGGCAGCATTTCTTTCAGATATAGCCTCAATCTTATATTCTCTTTCATCTCTTTTTAGATTAATCATCACAGGAATTAAATCCGCAAATAAGAAAACCATCCAAATAATAGTTATTGTCATTCTTGTTTGCATAGTCCAAAATGGTAATGCTTGAAAAACCATAAATGGAATTAAAATAAAAGCTATGTAAACCCATCCTTGCCATAATTTAGGGCTAACACCCCATCCACCATATTTTCTTCTTTCAAACCAATTTTTTCTTGCAATCATTTTTCTTCACCTCCTTTAATAGGTATTAAGTAAATAAACCAAACAATCCAAACTAACCAAGTTAGCCAAATAAGTTCGCCTCGTAAAATTCCAGGTATTGCAAAAAATGCAAAAAAACCAAAAAATCCTAATTGCCAATTCTGTCTCATTTTTTTATTTTTCATTGTTATTACCATCCCACATATTATTAGTTTTATTTAACATAATGTTATATATAAATAACATTAGCTATTTAAATCTTTCTATTAAAACTTACAGATAACTTTCTTTTTTAGAAAAAAAGAAACAAAAAAGCCCCTCCCCTAAAAAAATAAAGAATGTCCCCCTCGATTCTTGTTCTCTATGTATCGCATTCGCTCATTTGAAGGAACGCCACTAAAAATTACTCTGCGGTTTGCTTCGCAAATCCTCGGGGACGGCTT
>CAYQQA010000145.1:0-1884 GCA_964419805.1 Candidatus Woesearchaeota archaeon | reverse complement strand
AAAATTAACTGCAGAAGCCGTAGCAAAAAGAATAAAAAACCTCTACAAAAAAATATTCTCGTAAGAAACAAAGTCAGGCTAAGTTTCGAAAAACTCGACTTAGGATACCACCACTTATTTATCTCTCTCAAAGATTTCTCAAAACTAAAAGAAATAACTGACTACTATGAACAATCAAACAAATGCACTTTCTACATGTTTTACCATGGCCATTACGACTTGCACCTAGAACTAATAAGCAATTCTCAAAAAGATTTCAGAGAAAAATTAGGAAACCTGATTACAGACTACTCACAACTAACAATCATCAAAGAATTCAAACTATTCCAATAATCATCTCCACCCAACCTCAACATCGTCAGTCCTTTCTCGAGGCTTAATATCAATCTTTTTCAAATCATTTCCATAAATTCCTACGTCAAACATTATCTCTCCCAAAAAAGCGATCATCGCGCCATTGTCAACCAGCAAATCGCGCGGAGGAACAAACAATTTGCATCCTCTCTCTTCACACATAATTCTGCACATTTCTTGCAAGCGCGAATTGCACGCAACACCGCCAGCCAACAACAACTCATTTTTCCCAACGTGGGCCAAAGCTCTCTCAGCCGTCTCAACAAGCATTGCAAAAACCGTTTCTTGAAGTGAAAATGCAAGATCATTTAGATTATAATTCGCTCGCTTACTAATCTCAGACATTTTATTTTGCTTCACGCCAAACTCCATCATGATGTTTCGCAACTTCCCACTATTAATAGATAAATTTTTTTCAGGTGTCACTCTATTAACCATACTTTGGGCGGAAAAATCTGACAAAGTCGATTTTGAAGCTAAATCCATCTGCGAACGCGAGCGAGCAGGTATTTTTTCAATCCCATGTTTCAACTTTTCAATCTTATGTTTCAAATTCGTCTGAATCCCTGAAAGTGAAATATCCATTCCTTTAACACTGTAGGGAAGCTCAACATATTTACCTCCCTTAGCTAATTTTTCAATCTTCGGTCCGCCAGGAAAACCCAATCCCATAAACCTTGCAACAGTGTCAATAAAATTCCCCACGCCCAAATCCAAAGTCTCTCCAAAAATTCTGTACTTCCCAGCCTCGTAAGCAACAACCTGCGTGTTCGCCCCAGAAGCATAAAGCATAACCGGATCACAAGCACCAAGAATTTTCCCAATCTCCAAATGTGCAACACAATGATTAACAGAGACTATAGGAATTTTTTTATTTTTATTTTTTTTTATACTTCCACGAGCCTGCAAATGCAATTCATTCAACTTCTCTACTAATTCCTTAGCAAACTTCATTCCCTCAATTAAACACGGCGCAAGTCCAGGTGCATTTGAAAAAGCAACTGCATCAATCTCATCTTCTTTTATTTTAGCTTTTTCCAAAGCACTTTCATAAACCTCAAAAGAAATTTTTGCATGATGCTTTGCGGACTCAACAGGAATTATTCCACCAGATTCAGTTGTATACATTTCTCTAACATTTGCTAAAACATTACCATTTTTAACAACTCCAATTCCAAAAGTGTGAGCTGTTGATTCAATTCCAAGTATTGTCGTCATGAAAAAAAGAAATAAAAGAATTATTTAAATTTAATCTCAATAAACCTCATCCCAAGCCCAACACTTTTCAAAAAACATTTTTGACGACAATTAAAACCAAACCAATCAGCCACCAAATCCCAAACCCGCCGAAAGTTATAAGTTTTAAAATTTCCAATCCAACGTAGTCCATGTAAAACCTATCAATCCCAAGATCTCCAAGAAATATGAAAAGAATCAAAGCAACAACAAAACTCTTATCTTTGCCTCCAATGGACTTTGGAAAAACCTCAAGTTGAAAAATTGGATTTTGAAAAATATTTGGAAGAGAAA
>CAYQQA010000144.1:0-1906 GCA_964419805.1 Candidatus Woesearchaeota archaeon | reverse complement strand
CCTTTCGCTTCGCTCACCCTCATTTAACAAGGATTTAGAGGAAAATTCCTGCTGACTTTTCCCAAATTTTGCCTGCGGCAAAACTTCTCTAAATCCTGATGTTATACGCAATTTTTTCTCTAATTGTTGGGGCATATTTTGGTAAAATATAAAGAAGATTTTAAAGTTCCTTTCTTCTTGCCCAAGCACACGAGAAAAAACTGTCCCTTCGGTCGGTCGACTTGCAGTCTCCCCGTATAACAAGGATTTAACAGAAATTCCTTGCAGGAATTTCCCAAATTCGCTACGCGAACTTTGTTAAATCCCGATGTTATGTGCAATTGAGTTTCGGGCAAAATTTATAAAGTTGCGAGAATCAAAAACTATTATGGCAGATTCATGGGATTTTTCAGGCTCAGCAGAATGGTATGATGTAATTCTTGGTAAAGAAGAATACGAAAAGAACGCAAAATTTGTTTCCCAACAATTACAGAAATTCAATGTAAAAACAGTTTTAGAACTTGCTTGTGGAAGTGGTTTGTATTTGTTTCCCTTAAAGAAGAATGGTTTTGATATTGAGGGTTTAGATATCAGTAAAGAAATGCTTGATGTGGCCAGACAGAGAAGCAAAGCCATTAAACTTTATCAACAAGACATGACAAGATTCAACATAAAGAAGAAATATGATGCAATTCTTATCCTTAATTCAGGATTGGCTTTACTTCCAAACCATTCTTTAATCGACAAAACCATAAAACAATGTCAGAAAAATATTAATGATAACGGAATTTTGTTGATTGATCTTCCAAATCACAAAAAAGAAATCAAAGAATCAAATTTCACTCAATCTCAAGAAACATACAAAATTCCAAATGGCAAAATTGATGTGATTTTCCGTGACCACAAAAAGAGCAATAAATGGATTGCTGAGTGGCATGGTTTTGTCAAAAAGGGAAACAAATTCTCCCAATTCAAAGAATGCTATGAAGAACTTATTTATTCTCCACAAGCAATTGAAAAAAGCCTCAAAAATTATGGCTTCAAAATCTTGAAAGTTTTTGGTTCTCGCAGAGGAGGAAAGTTTAATCCTGATAGTTCTTGGCGACAATTTTATCTCTGCCAAAAAATATAGTTTGCCCGAAACTCAACTGTCCCTTCGGTCGGTCGCCTTGCAGTCTCCCCACATAACAGCACCTTAACGGTTCCGCCTTGCAGGCTCCACCCAACTTTTCTTTCAGAAAAGTTCGTTAAGCTGCGATGTTAAACTCAATCGAGAAAGAGGGCTAAAAAAAAAGAAGGGGTGGTTTTCTTATCGATGACATTTCGGAAACTTTATATATTTCAATGTCACTTTTGATTTATAAATGAATAAAAAGGCAAATAGTGGTTATGTAATAATCGGCGTAATTGTCGTAATCATAATTGCATGGTTTTTATTTTGGGTTTTAATTCCAGCAGTAAAAAACGGAGTATCTTAATTAAAAATGTCGAAGAAAAAAGACGAGGAAAAAATTAAAGTACCTTTTTGGCTTCATATAGTTGGATTCCTCATTTATCTTGTATTCATTATAGCAATAAATCTTAATGGAGTAATGATTTTCAGAATTGGAGGAATAATAATTTTATTCTTCATGTTCAAATATGCTATTGATGAATTTAGAAGAGCTAAAAAAGAAAAAAAAGATCCATATCTTGCATATTATTTTTCTGAACTTTTAATGTTAATAGGATTTAGTATCTTCGTTACTTTATTTGCAGATATGGACTGGTATTCCAAAATTATTTTCATTATTCTATTTGTAGTTTTAGGTGCATTGATTTATGGAGTTTTAAAAATTTCCGAGATAATTACCAAAAAATCAAAATCTGGTGCAATAGCATTTATGATTTCAGGAATTATAGTCTTACTTCTTGCATTTTCTGGCAC
>CAYQQA010000143.1:0-1908 GCA_964419805.1 Candidatus Woesearchaeota archaeon | reverse complement strand
TTCTCTTGGATGAATAATTGTGGAATCTAAAATTCCTTTTGAGATAAACTCTTCTTTTATTATATTATTTGCGTTATTTAAAATCAAAATATAAAAATTTTCTTGTTTTTCATCTTTGAGTTTTTCAAAAAAATAATTATAAACATCCTCTGCTTTTGTGATTTTCTTTACAGGAGATTTTGAATTGTTGTATCTTTTTCCAAGTTCAGAGATTGCTAAAATTTGCATTGCTTTATTTGGACCAATGCCTTTAATTTTTTGAAGTTCTTTTAATGAACAATCAAATAATTTTCCCAGAGAATGTTCTTTTATCAATCTGTTTGACATCTCAACAACATTTTCATTAATAGTTCCTGTTCTAAGAATTATTGCCATAAGTTCAGCTTCACTTAAGACTTCTTTTCCATGTTTCAAAAACCTTTCACGTGGTTTTGAGGAATCAGGCAGATCTTTGATTTTCATATTTTTAATTCAAAATAAAATTATGGCTATTTAATCTTTTGCTACAAAAACTCTTTAATACCTCTCTTTTTTAGATAATCTATGAAAAAACAAATATTAATTTCAATTATTTTAGGAATAATTTTAATTTTAGCATTTTTAAGTACAAAACCTTTTTTAATAGAAGCCAATCAAGAAATAAAATTGGGTTATTGTCCTACGATGCAAGGAGATGCTATAACATTATCTGAAAAAGAAAATTATGAGTTAATTAGATTTGGTTCGGCATCAGAAGTATTATCAGCATTGAATGATAATTTAATAGATAAGGCATTAATTGGAAGAAAAGCAGAAAGTAATGAAATATCTAATGATGTTAAAGAAAAAATTTTAGAATCTGGATATACTTTTGTTTCTAACAACAAAAGATTTATCGATTATTTCCAATTATCTTCTTTAGAAATTTATACTTATCTAAATCCGGAAAAAATTGAAAAATTAATTCCAGAAGATGAGAACATTAATTACATCGAATCCAAAAAAGAGGCAATTAAGAAAATTAATGAAGGAAAAATTGTTTTAATTTCTTGGGAAGATTGGCAGGACGATTTTGAGCTAATCGTTGTAATGAAGGGCAATGATAAAGTTAAAGATTTTAGAGGAGTATTTTTGTATGAAAACTAGGCACAATCTTTATAAACATTGATAAATATCAATTTGTTATAATGAATAAAAATAATTATGCTTATATAATAATTGTTATTGCTGTATTGTTGATAATTGGGCTTACAGTCCCTAAATATTTCACAGGAAATGTTACTGCTTCTGGAACACAAATATCTTCAGATGTTGAGAAAATTGAAATTTATCATTTTCATGGAACTAATCAATGTTATTCCTGTATAACTATGGGGGATTTAGCAGAAGAAACAATTAATACTTATTTTTCTGAAGAGTTAAAATCGGAAAAAATTGTTTTTGATCATATTAATGGAGAACTTTCACAAAATAGTGAATTGGTTAAAAAATTTGGGGCAACAGGTTCTTCTCTTTGGATTGGAGTTACCTATAAAGACAGAACATTTTCTAAAGAACAAAATATTAATGTCTGGTATAAAATAAACAATAAGCAAGATTATATGGACTATCTAAAGGGCGTTATTGAAGGGAAGTTGAGCGGGGAATAAAGTTAAAAGGTTTTATGTTTTGGAAGGATTAAGTTTTTATAAGTTCTCTATTTCTTTTTATAATGAAAATAAAAGAGATGCCAGATTCTTCTAAACCCCGTGAAAGATTTCTAAAGCACGGAAAAGAGGCCCTAAGTGATGCTGAACTTATGGCAATAATTCTTAGAATAGGAACAATTAATGATAATGTTGTTGAAATGTCAAACAGATTAATTAAAGAATATTCTTTAGAAAAATTATTTGATTGCTCGTTAAAAGAATTGCAAAAAATTAAAGGCAT
>CAYQQA010000142.1:0-1943 GCA_964419805.1 Candidatus Woesearchaeota archaeon | reverse complement strand
GAAAAAAGAGAATTATCCTTATGCTGAAAAAGTTGATTTCATACACATAAACTCTTCAACGATTCCTTTCTCGAGAAAACCTTTGGATTTTTTGTATGGGATTTTGTCGTTTGTTAAGGAAAAACATAGGATTAGAAAATTTGGTTTTGAAGAATCAGCAGAAGGCGCGAGAGTTGCTGGAAACTTGACTGACAAGTTTAAAGACATTGCTGGCCGAGAATGAGTTAAATTTTTATAAACATGTTGCGATAAAGTTTGATGAAAAAGAGGCTGGGAAGTTTGATTCGAGAAGAGGAAGAATCTATCAAAGAATTTTTTAAAAGAATTTTCAAAAGAGATTTTTCAGGAAGTTTTGGATTGGAAATTAAGAACAGCCTTACAAAATTTGCTGCTACGTTGATAACAAAAATTGGTGCACTTTTTTTCACAATTGTTATGGCGAGACTTCTCCTTCCTGAACTTTTCGGAGATTACAGTATTGCGCTCTAGGTGATAATATTTTTTATTGCTGTTTCAGATTTTGGCATAGGAACATCTATCGTGCGTTTTGTATCAAGGGAAATTGAAAAAGGAAACAAACAAAAAGCCTGCAGTTACTTCAGATATTTTTTCAAAATAAAAATATTTCTTGTTTTTCTCTCTATTATTTTATTAGGTTTGTTTGCAAAATATTTTGCGGTAGATCTTTTTGGTGAGAACGTGGGAACAGCTTTATTTGCAGGAACAATCTATATTTTGTTTTTAGAGTTAACAGGCATTCTTGGAAGTATTTTAGCTTCTGTAAATGACTTTAAAAAAATATTTTACAGAGAAACCCTTTTTCAAATCTTCAGATTTCTTATTGCCCACGCATCAGTTTTACTTTCCATAAAGTACTTATGGCCAAGCGAAACTAAAGTCGCAGTTGTTATTTTAGCCCTTGCAATTTCATGTTTCTTATCAACACTTATTATTTACTTTTTCAGCAAGAAAAAAATTAGTTTTATTTACAAAAATAAAAACAAAAAACTTGGAAAGAAAGCAAAAATAAAAGCCAATAAGTTTTTGATTTCAATGGAAGGAGTTTCTCTTTCTAGTTTGTTTTTCGGCGAAGTTGATATTTTAATTCTAGGTTATTTTATTGTTTCTATGTTTGTAGGATATTACAGGGCCTCTCTTGGGATTGTTGCAGGAATTATTGGCCTTTTGACATTTTCTTCTGCGCTACTTCCAGTTTTTAGCAGGCTTTCATCTTCAAGAATCAAAAAGGATTTTAGAAAGTTTTTTTATATTGTTTTATCTGCTTCACTCATTGCAGTTATAATTATGTTTATTTTTTCTTCAAACATAGTCTCAATAATTTATGGAAAGAATTACCTTCTTGCTTCAGGCGTCTTAAAAGCTTTTTCATTAATCATTATTTTAAGTCCTTTGATTTCCCTCTATGAAACCTACTTTATTTCAAGAGGCAAACCGCAAATTGTTACAAAAATTTTAATTGTTTCCACAGTGTTGAATGTGATTCTCACAATTGCATTAATTTCATGGCTGTTGGGTTTCGGAGAGATTTATGGCGTTTACGGGGCAATAATTGCCAGCACTGCAAGCAAGTTGTTTGCCTTTGTTTGGATGGTTTTAAAAAAACGTTAAAATAAACTACCTTTTGGAAATCTCAAGAAATAATTTTTCGTAGTCAACTAATTTTGATCAACTTCAAAATCGCAAGAAACTTTTTCTCCAAAATTGTCAAAATCTTTTTTCCATCTTTTCATAGAACTTTCAACTAAGCTTGGATTTTCTTTTTTGCTTCTTTTTAGAATTCTTTTGATTACAAGATTTGGAGAAATGTTAATTCTGATTACAAAAAATTTGAAACCAATTTTTTTGAAAAGCGGAAAAAACTTCTTGTATTCTCTATCCATGCTTTTGTCAAGAATAAGAAATTTATTCTTAAAAGGATAATT
>CAYQQA010000141.1:0-1965 GCA_964419805.1 Candidatus Woesearchaeota archaeon | reverse complement strand
GTTCAAATACTCTAAAGAATGACTCATTTAAAATTCTAAACTGTTTAGAAAAATCTGGAAGAACAATCCTCGGAATATTGAATTTAGGTATTTTTGGAATCCAAGATTGAGACAACAAATTAGAAATAGCAGATTGTTGTTTTATTATATTTGAAAAAGCATTTGATTGAGCAAAAATCTTTTTCATTGGTTCAAATTGTTTATTTATTGATTCAACCAATAACTCCATTCTCTTTCTTTCTTCCTCTAAATATGCCAATATAGATTTTTTGAACTTTTGAAAAACATCTTCAGAATCAAGTTTGGAATAATGTTTGAAAATTATTTTAGATTTGTTCGCATAGGCATCAATTATCTTTTCCAATTCATTTTCAGGAATAGTTGAAAATTCATCAAAATTTTTCTTTGTATCTAATTGATTAAACACAGACTTAATTGAAAATTCTTTATCTGAAAGACCCTTGCTCAGCTTTCTAAAGAACTCCATGTCTTTGAAAGCAATAAATCTAAATTCTAACTGTCCTATTGAAGATTCATATTTTAATATTGTTTTTTCAACAAAAAATCTTGATTTATCAGTCATAGTTTATTTAATCTCTTAGTTGCTTATATATTTTATCTCCTAATTTCGTTCTCTGATAAATTCTGCCAGTTCTTTCTTTAGGGTTCAGAACTTCAACAATTCCTTTTTCTGTCAATTCTGCTAATGCTCGTGATACAATGTTAAAATATGTATTACTATTTTTCCCATAAATTTTAATCACTAATTCAGAAGGCATTATAGATTTATCTAATGCAAGAAAAACTTTTTTACGATTTTTCCCTCTTTTCACATAACTGATTGCATTTAGCGAATCCATAGCAATCTATACACAAATTAAATATAAGAACTAAATTCAACAATCTATTAGCAAATTGTAAACGAAACAGAAAGATTTATATAATAAATATTCTCATTTAATTATAATTACTCGTAGGAGGATTAAAAAAATGACTCATAAAGAAGTTAAAAAAATCACACTCGGCGGAATTCTAAGTTGGATATTTGGAATAATTTTTGCTTTAGCAGGATTAGGTGCATTCACATCATCTTCATTTGTTGCAGGCTTTACAATGTTAATTATGGGAGCAGTTTTGCTTCCCCCAATGAATAAACTATTCAAAGAAAAAATGAATTTTGAATTGTCTAAAGGTATTAAAATTGCTGTAATTATAATTGGTTTTATTGTTGTTGGGATGACAATGAATACAGATACTACCTCAACAACAAGTGACAATTCACAAGTTGCTACAAACAATCAAGTTAATACCCCTGTTGAAACCCAAAAAGAAACGCAGGTAAAAGAACCCGAAACAGCAAAAGAAACTGTTTATTCTATGAACCAAGATATTGACGTAGACTATATTACTTACAAAGTAACAAAAGCAGAAACATTTACTGAAATGGGAACATCAATGTTTAACAAAGGAACAGAGGGTAAATTTGTAAAAGTTTATCTTAAACTTACTAACAATGCACAAGAAACAAAACAAATATTTTCTCCAAGATTTAAAATCGAGGATTCAAAAGGCAGAAAATATGATAGGTTATCAGATGATATGATGTATATTGCAGATTATCTTGAATTTGGAAAACAAATACAACCAGGTTTAACAACTTCAGGAGCAATTGTTTTTGAATTACCAACAGATTCAACTGATTTAAAATTGATAATTTCAGGAGATTGGGTTTCAGTATCGCAAGTTAAAATCGCATTAAATAGTGTCCAAGACATCGGAAAAGATACTACTCAAAAAGATGAGCAAGACGAAATGATGGATGAAGCAATGGCAGATGCTCAAAAACAAATGGATGAAATGATGCAACAATATTCTTAATTCTTTTCTTATATTTTTCTTAGAACGCCCTTAATGTTCTTTTAGAAAAAGAACCAAAAAGCCCCTCTCTCGTCCTTCGGACATTTA
>CAYQQA010000140.1:0-1992 GCA_964419805.1 Candidatus Woesearchaeota archaeon | reverse complement strand
CGATTCCAGAGCCTTGCAGGCTCTTCCATCCAAATTTGATTTTCCAGCTCTGTTCCGCCTTCGGCTCCACGAGGGAAAATCAAACTTCGTTAAATTCCGATGTTATGTCTAATTGTGAGAAGGCACTAAACTTAGAAATTAAAAAATAGTTAAAGATGGCACTTCAATACCCCCGACCACCCACCCCTAAAATGGAGATGTGTGCTTGGTTTTTCTTTCAGAAAAACAGATAGTCAAAACTTTCAGTTTTGAAATTATATTGAAATAATCTCCCCCCCGTTTTTACTTCAATTTCTCTTGAAGTTTTCGATAAATTTATAAAGATTATAATTTTATAATGTCTTATGGATACAACAATGATTATAATTATATTAGCAGTTCTTGGAGCAATTGTTTCTTTAGTTTTTGGAATAAGATTTTTGATTAAATACAAAGCTACAAGAAAAAGATCACATTTAATCTTAGGAATTGTTTTAACTTTTGTAGTTCCTGCAATACTTTTATTTGTCGCCTTTAGATTTTATGCAAGTACTTCAATTGTTTATGGTCCTGGTCCTATGATGGAATATGGTCCTGGTCCAGTTTAATTATTTTAAAATGTTTTCGCAAATCTGGTACAAAATTATAAAGTTAAAAGATAACATTTTCTTTAGTGATTTTAATTATTATTTAACAAAAGGAAAAGTTTTTCCACCCTATTATGTTTTATGGGATTGTTCAAGAAGATGCAATCTTAATTGTGCTCATTGTGGAGCTGTAAAAGAAAGATATGAAAAAGAATTAACTACTGAACAAATAAAAGATTTAATTGATCAGTTAGCAAAAATAAAAGTAAGATTTTTTGCCGCAACAGGCGGAGAACCATTATTGAGAAAAGATATATTAGATGTTATGAAATATGCTACTGATAAAGGTATAAAAACAGGTTTAGCAACAAATGGATTTTTCATAGATGAAAAAAAAGCTAAGGAAATAAAAGATGCAGGGGTTATGTCTATTCAAATAAGTCTTGATGGTACAGAAGACACACATAATAAAATTAGAGGAAATGATTTGTGTTTTCAAAAAGCAAAAAAAGCTATTAAATTACTTCAAGAACAAAAACTAAAACTTGTTTCTGTTGCAACTACTGTAACTCCGATGAATTTTAATGATTTAAAAGAATTGAAACAAATATTACTAAATTTAGGAGTTAAAACTTGGAGAATTTGTGTAATTATGCCAATTGGAAGAGCGGAAAGAAAAAAATTATTATTAAGTCCTAAACAATTAAAAGAATTATTTGAATTTGTTTCCTCAAATAAGGACAAAATAAAAATTCAAATCGGAGAAAATCTCCCTTTTTTAGCTGAATATGAAACTAAAATAAGAAACTCCCCCTTAGTTTGTCCAGTAGGATTTACTGCTTGTTGTATTGGTGTTGATGGCAATGTTAGGGGGTGTCCTGAAATGCCTGATGTAGAAAAATTTAGAGAGGGTTCTATTTTAGAAAAACCTTTTATAGATATTTGGAGAAATGAATTTAAAAAGTATAGAAATAGAGAAGCTATTAAAACAGATAAAAAATGTGTGAATTGCAAAAATAAAGAAGATTGTTATGGGGGTTGCTGGGTGATGAGGGAAGGAGATATTCAATGTATTTATGATTTATTAGGATGCTGAAATTTCCACCCCCAAGATTATTTCATCTTCTTTTTTAGAAAAAAAGAAGCAAAAAAGACGCACACATCTCTAATAAAATAAGACGACGTCCCGCCGTCCTGAAGTGCCATCTTTAAAATTAATACAAGTGCCTTCAAACAACTCTGCGGTTTTTTCTAAGGAAAAAATCCTCGGGGTCGTCTTGCAGACTTTCGCTACGCTCACCCAGACATAACAGCGATTATCTGGAATTTTCCTGCCGAAAATTCCCAAATTTCACTTCGTGAAACTTCAGATAATCGCGATGTTCAATACAATTTTTTGTCTAATATTTTTGGTAAAATATCGGAA
>CAYQQA010000139.1:0-2037 GCA_964419805.1 Candidatus Woesearchaeota archaeon | reverse complement strand
AAATAAAAAATTATCTTTCTTCCCACCCAGATACTGAAAAATTATCGTGAAAATAATAGAAAAACTTTGCTTAACTCATAAACGAGAACGGAAAGAAATTGAAACTTCTTATAACAAAGGTTAAGCAGTTCGTTTCACTCACCCAAATTTTTTCTTAGGGTTGGTCTTTAGAATTAATGTCTGTTCCTATTTGCAATCTCTATTTCTTTTTTAGCTCGCGGGTAAGAACTTCCTTCTAAATAAGAATCTTGCCCGAATAATACAATGCCTAATCTTTCAAGACTTGTTTTTCCTGCTAAATGTTTTTCAAATTCACTTGTCATTGCTTCAACTGCTTCCTCTAATGGAACTTGGTATAATCCTGTTCCTAATGCTGGAAATCCAATAGAAGTTAGTCCTTTTTCTCTTCCAAGTTCCAGAACATTTCTTGTACTTTTAGCAATGATGTCTTTGTTGCAAAACAATCCAGATTTAGAATCATAATTTAATGCAACGGAATGAATAACATGTTTTGCGGGCAATCTCCCACCAGTTGTTAAATGGGCGGAATATAAAGGTACTCTTCCTCGCATACCATCAATGTCTAATTCTCCATGTTTTTGTGCATATTCTTCTGCAATTTTGTATGCTTCGTCAAAAATTTTAATTCCACCATCTCTTGCTACAAATGCCTGAACTCCCATGCCTGCAAATTCTAAATCTGGATTCGCGGGAACAACAATGGCGTCGGCATTGTATTTTGTGATGCTTCCTTCTGCAATTTCTATTTTCCCCTTACCTGCTCGATATTCCGTTTTCATAATATTGTCATTATTTAGTAGTATATAAAGCTTTCGCCCAACCCTAATTTCTCAAAATAGCACGATAATTTTTCCTATTTCTTTGTCGGAGTTTCCACCTCCGCCCCCACCCAAAGATAATTTTTTACTCACGAGGACGCTTCGTGCGTCGGCTCGTGTTTTTCTCTACGAGAAAAATCTCCCAACGGCGGATTAAGAGGTAATTTCTTTTTGCTTTGCAAATCGGCTTTGTGCCGAACAGAAATTAGCCCAAATGTCAATCCAGCTCTCAAAAATTTCTCAGCTCGTCATTTCATTCCAGAGGATAAATTTTTGGGGGGATTGCCACTTTCCTTAATCGCGATGTTCAACGAAATTTCTAATTCTCCTAAAATCTCAAGTAAAATAAAAATAGCTAAAATCTCTCTCAGCCATCCCCTGACCCCCCTCCCCAGTTAGGAGGTGCACGCCTGTCCTTCGGACAATTTGTGAAACTTTGTTTCAGATTTATTTAGAAATAATCTTCCCCTCAACTAACCCAACAATAAATTTATTTTTTTCAAAAAAGGTTTTTCTTCAAATTTTGATAACCTTTTTTTTGTTTTTTTCTCGTATTCTTTAAAAACATATTTTCCAAATAACCATTGAAATTTTAAAGATTCTTTTATTTCTTTATCTTCTGGCTTAAAGCAATATGCTTTTCCAAGCATATTGATTTCTTTTTTAGATAATAACCCTTCAACATTTGCAAAATCAAATTGCACTTTTCCCCTTAGTTTCATTAAGCAAATAAATAATTTTTCTGTTCTATGATTTATCCATTCCATAACACTCCACTTCCAACCCCTTGCATATACAATTTGAGAGAAAACTAATTCCTTAAATTCTTTTTCAATAAAATCCTGATTTGTTTTTGAATTAAATTTT
Source organism: Candidatus Woesearchaeota archaeon (assembly GCA_964419805.1). Lineage (GTDB taxonomy): Archaea > Nanobdellota > Nanobdellia > Pacearchaeales > GW2011-AR1 > CAYQQA01. The sequence goes on along the minus strand of CAYQQA010000139.1, from coordinate 331 downwards.
TTTGCTTTTTTATTAAAATTCAAAAGCAAATTTGAGTCATCCTTAATTATTTTTATTTTAGAATATTTTCCCCAAGGAATTAAGCCTTTTTTCTTATGAAGTTTAAAACCAATTTTTTGATAATCATCTATTATTGATTTAATATTCATATCATCTAAAAAATAAATTAATTTTATTTTACCTAATTTGCCCAATAATAATTTTATATTCTTTCTTGCATTTAAGAGAAATTTATCATTAACAACTAATTCAATATCCAAATCTGAATATTTGTCTGATTCTCCCCTACCAAACGAACCAGTATACATTCCAGCAATTATATTTTTATCTT
>CAYQQA010000138.1:0-2047 GCA_964419805.1 Candidatus Woesearchaeota archaeon | reverse complement strand
CATTATACTTTTTGATTCTTTGTCCAAATATATCTTTTGCTCCACTCAATTTGAATCTTGCTATCCACATGTGAAAATTAAAAATAAAGGCTATATAAAAATTGCTATATAGCGCGTTAACTAATCCCTGTTTGGGCGTTGACACAAAAACCCCAAAATATTATTGAATTTTTTCTGAAGTTGTTTGGGTATTGTGGGAAAAATGTATTATATAATAACTATATAGGAAGAACTTGAAAAAAAGAGGACAAAAGGGAGATTATAACCCGTGAAATTATAACAGATACAACAACAAACAACAGAAGATTGTTAAGTATGTATTAATCTTTTTTTATTTTGCCCTCCTATAAAACACACACAAAACAACTATTTAAATATTTTTATATAATTCAAAATTCAGGAAAAGAAGATTTACCAACCTTTAACTTAACAATGTTCCACCTTGAAAACATTTAAAAAAGAGAGTTTGCTTTTATTGACATGGTCTTAAAAAGAGTTCAGTCAGGAATCCCTGGTTTTGACAAACTTATTGGAGGAGGTTTTGACGAAAATTCAGTTAATGTTGTTATCGGCGGAAGCGGAAGCGGAAAATCTATTTTTGCTTTGCAGTTTTTGCTAGAGGGAATCAGAAAAGGCGAGAAGGTTCTCTTTGTGACGTTTGAAGAAAAAAAAGAAGATTTTTATGATAACGTGAAAGAAATGGGATGGGATCTCACAAAGGCCGAAGCGTCGGGCAAATTCATTTTTCTTGAATACTCGCCGGAGAAAATAAAAATGATGCTTGACGAGGGCGGAGGAGCAATTGAATCAGTTATTTTAAAAGAAGGCGTGAAGAGGATGGTTATCGACAGCGTCACGAGTTTTGTCCTTTTGTTCGACGACGAGAGATCGCGAAGACAGGCAGTTCTTGGCCTTTTCGATGTAATTAGGAAATGGAAGGTTACTTCCTTGCTTACTGTTCAACAAGATCCGACAAAAAAAAGCGAAAACGATATTTCTTACATTGAATTTGAAACTGACAGCGTGACATTTCTTTATTACCCGACGGCAAAAGGGCACAGAAGCCGTTATTTAGAAGTTAAAAAAATGCGCGGGACAAATCACTCTAAGGACATGCATCAGTTTAAGATTGATAAAGGGATTGTTGTCGGGCGGTAGTTAGTCACTCAAGATTCTTTTCACAAGTGTTGGTTTTTTTAATTGTTTTACATCGAGGACAGATATTTTAAAATAGTCTTGGAAATTTTAAATTTTATGGGACTATCGGGGAATAATTTGGAGAAACTTAATTATAACGTAAATTGGCCAGATAATGCATGGATTAATTATTCTTCAGGAGAGTTGGAAAAATGTATTCAGAAAAATCCCTTAAGAAAAAAAGATGTTGTTAATTTGATTGAAAAAAGACAGGAGAAAGATTATTCAAGAGTTAATCCTTTCACAGAAGAAGCACAAAAATCGGCAAGAGAATGGTTACCGAGAATAAAAAAAGATATTATTGATTTTGGGAAATCAGAAGGTTATTTGCCACAAGATTTTGATATGAGTATCTTATTACTTCCTCCAAAAGATGGAGGAGAATGGAGTAACTGGAATTCAAAAACAAAAGTTTTTAGTTTGGGCTCTTATGGATTTGAATTTTTTCCAGAAAATGGAGGAGTTATAGCAATTCCAACAAGAGCATACAATGTTGCCTTCCACGAGGTTTTGGGTCATGGTGCGCACCAAATACATTCTGAACAAATGCCTTATTCGTTGAGATTTACAGAAGAAGTTGGAAGCATAACCCCAACAAAATCTATAACTGAAGGTGTAGCAATCAATGCTGAAAAAAAATGTTATGATTTTTTAAGACAAAGATTAGGCGTGTTAGATTTAAATGAAGAAAATGTTGCTCTCTTAGAAGAAGGAAATGATTTAGAGCAACAATCAAGAATGGAATATATGTATTATGCTCTAACAAAAGACAGAGAAGTTAGAGAAAAGGATTTTAATGGATATGAACACATTCTTGAACTTACACAAAATCCGATTATTGCACGAGGAT
>CAYQQA010000137.1:0-2072 GCA_964419805.1 Candidatus Woesearchaeota archaeon | reverse complement strand
TTGTTGAAGGTTTGAAGATAATTCTGATAGAGATTGCTTAAATAATTTATGTGTACAAAAATTTGCATACCTTACTAAAGGGTGGTTTTTATCTAAATTGGGAATGCAATTAAGATCTATTTTTGATGAATTAATTTTGTATGTGTCGGAGATAAAATGCCTTATGAAAATCTGCGCGTCATTTGAAACAGTTCCATCAACACGTAGATTTAATTCTTGTAAATTTGGTTGAACACACCCTTCTAACAAACTACAAATTGCAACCCCCAAAATTTCTCTTTCGGGAAGCCTTGAATAATCTGACTTATTAACAGAGGTGAAAGTGTAAAATCAAATCTTCTTTAGGATTCCTAAAATGTTCCGACATATCTTTTCTTGAAATTCTTTTTTTTTCCTAAGTAAAAAGGGTTGTAAGTAGTTACTAGAACCATAATCTCGGGAAAGTCGCCGTGGTTGGATTCATCAAATCCATCATATAAAACATTTTTTCCTAGCATAATTAGTATTATGAAAAATTATTTAAAAAATTTATCTTGTGGAAAATATATTTTAGATTTTTTTAATCCCTAATTTTTCAAGTTTATCCTGAACATGGTTAAACAAAGTTGGAGAAATTAACGGCTGATGTGCTCCTTGGTGTGTTTGCTTATCAAACTTTACTTTGCCTAGATAGGACTGATTTGTTAAAATTTTTTTCAATCCGTTGACAGAAAAACCAAATTTTTTTGCGAGTTTTGTCAAAGATGTTTTTTGATTTAAAAAATCTTCAAAAATTTCAGGAACTAAAAAACTTGTGCTTGGATGAGGAATTAACTTTTTGCTTTCTATTTTGTAGCCATATGGTGCGCGAGTTATTGGATTTCCGTCGCGGGCTTGTTTATCCATCGCAAACTTAGTTCTTTCTCCTGTTACGTTTCTTTCAAATTCTGCGAAAGCTGAAATAATGTGAAACATAAGTTTTCCCGACGCTGAAGTTGTTTCAATTTTATCTTGAAGAGACACAAAATCTATTCCCCAATCTTTTAATTTTTCAATTGTTTCTATTAAATCGCGCAGACTTCTGGAAAACCGATCTAACTTGTAAATAAAAATTGCCTGAAATTTTCTAACTTCAGCGTCTTTTAATAATTCCACCATTGCTGGTCTGTGTTGGATATCTTTTGCAGACTTTCCTTCGTCTTTGTAGATTTTTGAAACTTCGTAACCCATTGCTTTTGCATAATTTTCCAATGCTTCTTGCTGAGCTTTCATAGAAATTCCTTGTCTGGCTTGTTCTTCTGTGCTAACACGAATGTAAATTGCGGCTAGGGGGTTGTTTGGCGTCATTTTTTCTTAACATTAACTAATTTAGCTTCTTGGTAATATTCATAAAGAGGCCCTACCAAAGCTCCTGCTAAAAAATACCAAATAATTTCTTCTAAAGGGGCCCCTAAAATTATTGTATGCCCTATATTTTGAAATAACCAAAATTTTTCAATAAATCCGGGACTTAATAAATCCAAAATAAAATAACCAACAATTACCATAATAGATAAAATAATTCCTGTGACAATCGAGCCATAAATTAAATCTTTTCTTTTAAACCAGATAAAAAGCGTGGGAATTATGAAAGTAAAGATAGTTGCAATAAAACTATTTAAATTTAAAACATAAAACAAAATTGAAAATAATGCTGCCATTAATAAAATCACATAAATTAAGCTTAGCTTCTTTTTCTCTTGCTCTTTTTTAGTTTTCTTCTTAATTTTTAATTTTTTCTTAAATATTTCTTCATAGATAACTGCAGCTATTCCTGCAATTCCAAAACCAAAGATAAAATCTTCTATTCCTAGGGGTGTCTTTGTAATTGTTAGGGGTTGCCACCAATCTTTAACATATACTGCCTCTACAAAAAGGCCAACAAATCCAAAAATAACAGAAATTATCCACATTTCTTTTCTTACATCTTTTCTCCACCAAAACAAAAACAACCAAACTCCCAAAACGATTAAATTTCCTACAAAATAAGTATATTGATAATTTATCATACCTCAACCCCTGATTTTTTTAATTCTTCAAGAAATTTTTCATGG
>CAYQQA010000136.1:0-2073 GCA_964419805.1 Candidatus Woesearchaeota archaeon | reverse complement strand
GACTCTCTCCCAAAAGCAGATTACTACGCCTTAGGACATATCCATATAGATTTCCAATATGAAAAATTTGTTTATCCTGGCCCGATTTTTCCGAATAACTTTCAGGAACTCGAAGATCTTGGCCAAGGAGGTTTTTACATTGTTGACACTATAGGCGCTATGGAAAAAATAGACATAAAAATAAAAGAAACACTTCCTGTTGAAATCGAAATCATCAACGCTCTCAGTGCAACAGAGAAAATAATCTCAGAGCTCGAAAAAAAAGATGTCAAGGACAAAATAATTTTGCTAAGACTAAAAGGCGAAATAAAAATCGGCTCGAATGCAGATATAAAATATCCTAAAATAGAAGAGTTTGTAATGGGCAAAGGAGCTTATTTTATTTTAAGAAATACTCACGAGCTCAAAACAAAAGAAACCGAGACAGAAATTGAAATCGACGAAACAGAAGATGTCGAGGGTGAAATAATAAAAAATTATTCTCTTGAAAATCCATCTGATTTGAACAGCGTTATCCCTGATTTAATATCTGCACTCTCGATTGAAAAACAGGAAGGTGAAACGAACGAAAATTTCTCCGTAAGAATCATGGAAGGCTCGAAGAAAGTTTTAAAGTTTTAATTTCAATCCATTACATAATTATTTTTAAACTTGAAATCAATTTTATTTAAATGAATCTCAGAAAAATAACCCTCAGCAATATCCGAAGTTACAAAAGTGAAACACTGGTTTTTCCAGAAGGTTCGACGCTTCTTTCAGGAGACATTGGCTCCGGCAAAACAACAATTTTGTTGGCCATAGAGTTTGGCCTTTTTGGTCTTCAGCCAGGACAGAAAGGAGCCTCACTTTTAAGAAACGGAGAGAAAAACGGCGCAGTTTCTTTAGAGTTCGAAGCAGACGGAAAAAAGGTTATAATTGAAAGGTCAATGAAACGGGGAAAGGGCGTGACGCAGGATTATTGTTCTATTTCCGTAGACGGAGAAAAAAAAGAAATCTCAGTTTCAGAAACTAAAGATAAAGTTCTTGAAATCCTTAATTATCCGAAAGAATTCGCAAAAAAACAAAACCTCTTATACAAATTCACGGTTTACACGCCTCAGGAAGAAATGAAGCAAATTATATTGCAGGATTCTGAAACAAGAATAAACACTTTACGGCACGTTTTCGGAATTGACAAATACAAAAAAATTCTCGAGAATCTTTCTGTTTTGTTATCTAAAATAAGAGAGGAAAAAAGAATAAAACAGGCATTAGTGTCTTCAATTGACGAAGATAAGGGTGAGCTTGAAAAAAAAGAACGTGAACTTGAATTAAAAAAATCTGCGTTGACTTCGACTGAAAAAGAATTTTTGCTAAAAAAACAATCAAGAAAAAAAGCTGAAGAAGAAAAAAAAGAAATTTCCGAAAAAGTTGAAGAAAAAAGAAAATTAGAAAGCGAAATTGACAAAGCAAAAATCACAACAGCCCATAAAAAAGACAGCATTGCATCAAGCAAGAAGAATCTTGAAAATTTGGAAACTCAGATAAAAGAACTTGGATTGTTGGAATTTGACGAAGGAAAAAAACAGGTTTTGCAGGATGAAATAAAAAATTTGCAAAATCAAAAAGATTCTCTTTCTGAAAAAAATTTGCAAATCTCATCGAAAATTGCTTCCTTAGAAATGAAAAATTCAGATTTAGATTTAACAAAACAAAAACTAAAAAAAATAGAAATTTGCCCAACTTGCCTCCAAGATGTCCATGATTCTTACAAAGTAAATGTTTTTAATAAATGTGATTCAGATATTTTTTCAAACGTAAAGCAAATAGAAGAGTTCGTTCTTGAAAAAAATTCTGTGGAAAAAAAATTAGGTGAAGTTAGATTTGAAATTTCCTCAAAAGAAAAAGAACTACAAGATTTAAATTTGTTAAAAGTAAAGCTCGAAAGTGTTGATGAAAAAAGAAAAAATATTGAATTGATTTTAAAAAATATAGAGTATTTGGAAAAAGATGTTGAAATTTTAAACAAACATATTGAATCGACGAGCTCTGGCAACTCTGCGGCAAGAGGCGCGCCGACGACGTCGAGCTGCG
>CAYQQA010000135.1:228-2101 GCA_964419805.1 Candidatus Woesearchaeota archaeon | reverse complement strand
AGGGCAACTGTGTTATCAGTAATTTCAATGATAGTCTCTTTTTATTTAGCAATAATGAGATTAATATTAGGAAAAATAGCGAATGAAAACTTAATTCTCTCTTTTATTGTAATGGGGGGGATAATTGTTCTAGGTGCTATCGCTTTTAGGATTGATGAGAGACACATTAAAGTTAGCGTTTAACGGCACAAAATTAAACTCTGCGGTCGCTTCGCTCCCTTGCCACGTTGCACTCTCACTCCGCTTTGCTCCGTTCGGGTCATATAACAGGGCTTAAAGGGTTCGCTCGTTGCACTTCGCTCTCCCAAATTTTTTGTCTTCGACAAAAAACTTCCCTTAAGCCCGATGTTATGTGCAATATGAGAAAAGTTTTTAAGTAACTATAAACATCAATTATTTATGATAAAGAAAAATACAAAAGCAATTTTCCTTGATGGCGATTTCAAAGGAGAATATGATTGGAAAGGAGGCATACCTCTTTCCGAAAATGAAATCATGTCTGTAAAAATTAACGGAAAATTGCTTCAATATAAATTAACTAAGAAACAAGTTTCCTGCGATGCAGAAAGTGAAGACCAAATAGTTGATGTTCTTTATACTTTTGAACTGATGTAAAACTTTTCTCATACTGTCCCTTCAGTCGGTCGACTTGCAGTCTCCCCACATAACAGCGATTAAGAGGAAAATTCTTGCAGAATTTTCCCAAATTCCTCACTACGTTCGGAACTTCTCTTAATCGCGATGTTATCTGTAATTGAGAATTCGGCGCACAGATATTTTCTCCGAAACCTTTATAAATATATTTACTACTCATAAGTTAATATGAAAGCATTAATTATTGGTGGAACCAGAGGCTTTGGAAAAGAAATATCCGACCAACTTTTGGATAGAGGATATGATTTAATTACCGTCAGTCGTTCAGCTTCTGGATATGAAAACCACTTCCATTATTCTTGCGATATTGGAGATTTGGATTCTTGGCATAACACACTCCAAAAAATAAAGTCTGAACATGAATGTCTAGACTTTTTGGCTTGTGTTACTGGATTTACAAGAGCAAAATCTTCCAAAGATTTGACTGCCGATGATTGGAATGAAACTCTTTCAAAAAATGTTACATATGTTGCGTTTGCATTACAAGAGTTATCTGATTTGCTTCATGCTTCCAATCATCCCAAAGCATTAACAATCGGCAGTCAATGGTCATACAAAACTGGCTGTGATGAACTTGTTCCATATACTATATCTAAACATGCATTAAGAACTCTAACTGAAGATTTTGCTCAAAGAAACCCAAGAATCCAAATTAATCATTATTGTGTTCCAACAATGGATACGCCAGGATACTGGGAAGTTAGAAAGTCATTTCAAAATGTTGGAGAAGAATCTACAATAACGAGTTTCACTCCTGACGGATTAGCAGATCCAAAAGTTGTTGCAAAAACAGTTATTGATAAAACATTAGAAACTAACGCCTCTGGTTCCACTTTTATTATTAAACTTGATGGATTGATTGATGAACTATAAGCGCCGAATTCTCAACTTCTCCGCTCCTTTCAGTCGCTACGACCACGCTGCGCTCTCCCTACGCTTCGCTTCGGTCGGGACAGATAACAGGGCTTATGCGGAAAATCACTCAGCTCGTGATTTTCCCAAATTGCTCACCAGGAGGTCGGAATTTTCTGGGTTGCCTGAAAATTCCTCCACTCGGCTCGCAACTTCGCATAAGCCCGACGTTAAATTCAATTGTCGTGTAAATTAATTTAAAATAGTCGGGCACACAAAGATTTTTATATCAATCAATTTATCAAAATAATATGGCAATCAAACCAAAAAAATTACAAAAAGGAGACACCGTTGCAATCGTATCTCC
>CAYQQA010000135.1:0-218 GCA_964419805.1 Candidatus Woesearchaeota archaeon | reverse complement strand
GGTGGACCAAGTGTTTTTCCTCACATTTATGAATCAGGTATTAAGACACTTAAAAGTTTAGGTCTTAAAATTAAAGAATATCCTTCTGCGAGAAAAGACGCAGATTATAATTATAATCATCCCGAATTTAGAGCAAAAGATATTAATGACGCTTTTGCAGATTCAGAAGTAAAAGCAATTTTTACAAGTATTGGAGGAGATGATTCGATAAGAATTTT
>CAYQQA010000134.1:0-2136 GCA_964419805.1 Candidatus Woesearchaeota archaeon | reverse complement strand
TTGTTTTTATTTTTAATTTTCAGATTTTTTCGTCTCCGATGGATTCTGGAAAAACCTCTGGAAAAATGTGCTCACTTGTTTTTTAAAAAGCTATAAAAACTCTTTTTAATTTAATACATAATGCAGGAAATAATAAAAATTTTTGTTGGTGTTGTGGCGTTGTTTTTGGGAATTTTTATTGGCAATTATCTTGCAAAAATCACAAAAGAAGAACTCCGCGACGGAAAAATCTGGTTTAAAATAATTGTGATTTTTGCTTTAATCGGGGGGGTTGTGGGTTTGATAATTCAAAACGACGTTTTAATGTTCAGTCTTTTTTTTATAGCGATTGTTACATCAAGAAGTTTGAAATTAAAATCAAAGTAATCATAGAGAAAATATAAATATAAGTTAGTCTTTTTTTATTTATGAAATCAATTTTATCAGGATTAAATCTCTTCACTTCAAAAAGCAAAAAAGTGAATTCTTTTCTTGACCAAGCTGAAGACTACATCAAAACAGGAGATTTAGGGCAGGCGGCAAAGGCAGAGAATTTGGCGAGAAGATACTATGAAGGAGGTGATGACAAAATAGACCAAAGATTTAGAGAAATCATGGTGCTTTTTGCAAATTACAGACAAGGAGATGTTGGTGATTGTGTTAGAGGTTAAATTAATAAAGGCCTGAATTTTCGTTAAGTTATGGAATTCAAACAAGGTCTTGTTTCTGTTTTAATTACAAATTATAACAACGCATCTTATCTGGAAGATTGTATAAAAAGTCTTGTTCAACAATCATACAAAAAAATTGAAGTAATCATTGTGGATGATGGAAGTGAGGATGATTCAAAGGAAATTATTTTTAAGCTGAATGAAAATTATGGAAGTTTTTTTGCCAATTTTAAAACAATTTTTTTAAAAGAAAATCTTGGTATAAATGGTGCGTTGAACAGAGGAATTTTGCATGTTGATGGAGCAATGACTTTAATCCTTGACGCTGACGATATGCTGTCTCCCCAATACATTGAGAAACTTGTTTTTCATTTATTAACTGGTGAAAAGAATCTAGGTTTTGTTTATAGTGATTGCGCTTTGATAAATGGAAATTCAGATGTGATTGGAAGAGGGATTTCTCATGCTTTTAGTCCGAATCTTTTACAAACTCAAAGTTATATTCCTGGTTGTGGACTTTCATTGACAAGGGCACTTCTTTGTGCTTTTCCCGTTGATGAAAATATTAAAGTTGCGACTAAAGTTTATAGGTGGAGAGATATTGTGAAAAAAGGATTTGTTGGGAAATATCTTCCCGAAGCTTTGTTCTTTTATAGAATGCATGAAAATAATATTTCTGGGATTGGAAAAAAAGTTTTGTCAGAAATAAATGAATCTCCTAAACCGGTTTTAAAAATTCTTTCAGGTTATTGGCAGTCAGAAGATAAGCTTAAAAACCCTAAATTATTCTAATTTTTATGTTACACATTATTGGACTTGGATTGAATATGCACGGAATTACTTCAGAAGGTTTTAATGCAATAAAGGAATCTGAGAAAATTTATCTCGAAAATTATACAGTTGATTTTCCTTATTCAATTGAGGAGCTTCAAAAAATTATTGGAAAAAAAATAATTCCTGCAGACCGTGAGTTTATTGAGTCGTTAAAAATTGTTGGTGAGGCAAAAAAATCTAAAGTTGTGTTGCTAGTTTATGGAAGCCCGTTATTTGCGACAACGCACATAAGTCTTATCCAAGAAGCGAAAAAATCAAAAACCAAATATAAAATAATTTACTCTGCGAGTGTTTTCGATGCCTTGGGCGAAACAGGTCTTCAGCTTTACAAGTTTGGTAAAATCACAAGCATGCCCGAATTCGACTCAGACAGTTTTGTAGAAATTGTTAAACAAAATCAAGGAATTAGTGCCCACAGTTTAATTCTTGTTGACATTGGGATGGAATTCAAAAAGTCTATGGAGAAATTGCAGTCAGCGTCTAAAAATAAAATCAAAATAAACAAAATTCTTGTTTGCCAAAATCTTGGAACAAAAAATTCTGGGCTTTATTATGATAAAATTGAAAATCTAAAAAATCTAAAAATAAAAAAGCCTTAATCAGTCGGCCGCAGTCGAGCTCGCTCCGGTGCTCGCGCAGCTCGTCGAGACTC
>CAYQQA010000133.1:0-2144 GCA_964419805.1 Candidatus Woesearchaeota archaeon | reverse complement strand
AATATAAGTGTTTTTTCTTTTTCCATTTGATTTAATGTTGAAGAGAGTTTTTAAGTTTTGTTGGTTTTTGGGATTTCAATAAACCCCTGGAATATATTTGTATTGTACTTTGTTTTTGTAATTTATATAATTTGGATCTTTGCTCAGATGTCTTTCTTCGGTTATTGAACGAAGATGATAGATTGTTGACCATACGGCCATGCTTGCGACTGCGGGTAATGAGATGATTGGGATTATTGTGAGCCACCAAGCGAGATTTTTTGAGATGTAGGCTGGATGCCTGATGAATCTGTATGGACCTCTGGAGATGATTCCTCTGTTTGTTAGGTTTGAGCATTTTGTTCCGAGAGCGAATGTTGCGCTTAAGTAAATTAAGAGGAAGAAGATTATTAATAGTCTTATTATGAAGGTGATTGTTGTGCTTGAGAAGATTGCGTAGTCGTTTGCGTACCAGTTTGTTATGTTTGTTAGAGCGCTGTTGAAAGGTGGATAGCAAATTAGGGCTACGAACCATCCGAAAAAAGTGGGTTCGACAGAAATTAATTTGTTTTTTAAAAATCCTGACTCGAACGCGTATCCGAATGCGAACCATAATGTGTCAAACATGAAAATTCCTGCGAGAAGGAAAGGGAAGAGTAATGTGTTGAAACCTTGGATTGAAAAAATTGAGAAATCTATTCTTGAGATTTGGATTGAGATTGAGCGGAAGTTTGAAAGAAAAAAGTTTATCATTATTGGGAGAAAGAAAAATTTTACTAATGAAAAAAGGATGGCGTTTTTTTCTTCAGGATTGATTTTATTTTTAGTGGGGATTTTTGAAATTGCACTGAATACTAAATTGCCTTTTGTTTGTTTTTGTTTTTTTGAGATCATGTGAAATATAAAACCAAGAATTGTGTATGAAACAGCGAGGATGAGAAGGATTGTGATTGTTTGTTTCATTAAGAAATTTTTGTAATAACTTAAATTTGTGTAGATTAAAAAAGCGAGCCAGATTAGAATTAAGTTGAAGAAATAATTTTTTAGTTTTGATATTTTCATGTTTAATAAAAAGTTTTTTTGTTTAAAAGTTGTTGGGTTAGAGAAATAGTTATATACTCCTTTTGTTCTAAGTATTTATGGAAGATCCAGAATATGTTCGGCTGGTTAAGAGTACGGATATTTTTAAGAATTGCACTAATGTCGTTGTTGGAAAAGGGAATGAAAATGCGGACATACTTTTTGTGGGAGAGGCGCCTGGGAAAAATGAAGACGAGCAAGGTTTGCCTTTTGTAGGGAAAGCGGGAAAAAATTTAGATGAACTTCTTTCTAAGGTCGGTTTGAGTTTGGATGATGTTTACATAGCGAATATACTGAAGTGTCGTCCTCCGGGAAATAGGGATCCTCTTCCGGAAGAAATAAAATTACATACTCCTTGGTTGATCGAGCAAATAAAAAAAATAAAACCGAAAGTTGTTTGTTCTTTGGGGAATTATGCCACTAAATTTTTTTTATCAAACGGAGATGTTGGTTTGATGAGTCCTCAGCCCGGGATTACTTCGGTTCATGGCAGAGTTAAAAACATTGATTTTATGGGAATTAAGATTAGGCTGATTCCTTTGTTTCATCCTGCAGCGATAATTTACAAAAGAGATTTGCTTCCTCTCTGGGAGAATGATATGAAAATTGTCAAGGGGGAAATTAGCCAGAGAACTTTGTAAGGGGAAAGTTTTTAAATAAATTTTTAATTGGTTTTTTATGAATCGGGAAAAGTTGGAAAAAATATTGGAGAAGGGGGATGAAAGAATTGTTAGATTGATGTCTTTTGAATTTTGTAGGAAGTTTGATTTTTTAGAGGAAACTAATAGAAGGATTGAAGAATCAGTGATGTCTTTTGCGTCGGATGAGAATTTTGGGGCTTTGAAGGAGATTAATGAAATGGTTGGAAGTCCTGTTAAGGTTGGATATTTGTTTTTGATTTCTTCTTTATACGAGCCTCGTGAACAGGCTTTGCAAGTTTTAAAGAAAAGTTTTGCTTATCAAAAGATAGGAGTGTCTTCATATGATTCTAATGGCGTGGAAATATTTAAAGAGCTTTATTTTTTGTTGAAGATGTAGAAGCAAGTGACATATGTCACTAGGCAAAACCGAAAATTAGTTCGCAA
>CAYQQA010000132.1:0-2150 GCA_964419805.1 Candidatus Woesearchaeota archaeon | reverse complement strand
GAGAGAATTTGGATGTTTTCTCTGCCAACGGATATATTTTAATCTCCTTTTCCTTCGGTGATTTGAATTTGTTAGATTATATTTTTTTAAAATTTTATTAATCAACCAATGACTTAAATCAACAAAATTTGAAATCTTTTTTTCTCCCCAACCAGTTTTCTTTTTTATTTCAATAATTTTATTTTCAATATCAGAATTTGTTTTATAGTTAATATTTTTTGGTTTAGTTGACTTGTCTTTTAGATTCCACCCAGTTTCGTTGAGTTTTTTAGTCCATCTCTGAAGTGTTCTCAATGAAACTTCGAATCCAAATTTTGATTTCAAAATTTTCCCCATCCTCGCCTCCACAATATAATCACAACAAGCTCAGGGTTTTTTATGAAACCCCCCATCACACCTTCTTCAACTTAAAATAATCCTTAACTCGACCGAGCTTTTCGTAAAGTCCCATAAGTTTTAATTTTATTTCTTCTTTCTCAACCTCAGAAATATCCATTTGCAAAAGACTCTCATAAATCCTCACAGTCTGCGCGCGCCTCAAAGATTTCTCAAAAGCTTCTGCCTGTCTCTTGCAAAACTCCTTCACAACAAAATGAATATTCTCTCTCTCCGTCGCGTTCACATCCGCAGTAGCTTTTTTCATCGCACTATCAACCGCTTTAAAATTCCCCGCCATTACGTAAAGTTGCGCCTCCTTAGTATGATATTTCGACTTCTCCGAAAACGCAATAGAACAAAGCGCCATATTGTTACACATCTTCGCCGCTTCACTAAACATTTTCTTGCCCTCATAAATCTCCGAAAGCTTCCCATAAACAAACTTCTTCTTGTCAATCGGCACAGATTTATTCTCGAGAAAACGCGTCAAATGATCAATCTTAACAAAATCCCCCTTACCAGAAAGATAATCTTCAATCTCCTTTTTTGTCATGTCTAAATTTATCATCACAAACTAAAACCCAGCATGTTTTTAAGCATTATTGTCCTGGCTCTCTCAAAGCACGAAGAATTATTTTTTCATCTTCAAAAAATAAAGCGACAGCATCTCCTTCAATCTCTCCAAAATTGCCAACCCCAAAAACCGACGTCACAGTATTCCTCAATAATTCTTCGTTGAATTTATGCAAATGAACTCCAAAATAATCAGCCTCTACAGGCCCCCCCAACACATTTATAATTCCTCAAAGTTCTTTCATCAGCTTTTATAATTAAATATTCCACCATTTTTCAACTAACTCAATTTTATCAGAACTATTCTCTGAAACCAACCACCTCAGTATCTATTTCTTCTTCGTAATTTCTGTGCACATCCCTGCAGCAACGGTTGCCCCGGCATCTCTCACAGCAAACCTGCTCATAAAAGCGTTCTCAGCATTTGTCTCCAAACACAAGTTGCCTTGAGGCTTTATTCTAACTTTCGCAGAATCTCCATTTTTCAAGAAATCAGGATTTTCTTTTATGACTTCACCAGTCGCAGGATTTACTTGTGCAATCAACTCAACAAACTGGCACGGAACCTGAGCCGTGTGAACATGAAAAACCGGCGTGTAACCCTTAGCCAAAACAGAAGGGTGATTAATCACAGTTATAGTTGCAATAAATTCTTCCACAACCGAAATCGGTTTAGCTGCCTCGCAAATAACATCCCCACGAGCAATATCTTTTTTACCCACCCCTCTAATATTAATACCAACATTATCACCAGCATCAGCTTGAGGCAATTGTTCATGATGAGCTTCAATAGATTTAACCTCTCCATCAATTCCTTTTCCAGTCCTTCCAGGAAGCACTTTAACCTTCTGCCCAACTTTCATAACCCCCGTCTCAACCTTGCCAACCGGAACAGTACCAATACCTGTAATTTCATAAACATCCTGAACAGGCATTCTCATCGGAAGTTCCGTAGGAAGCTCTGGCTGAGGAAAATTATCCATCTGCTCTACAATCATCGGTCCTTTATACCAAGGCATATTCTCAGATTTCTTAAAAACATTACCTCCTTTAAGTCCAGAACACGCAATAAAAGTAGTCTGATCAGGTTTTATTCCAACACCTTGAAGCAATTTGCTAACATCATCTTTAACTTTATTAAAAGTCTCTTCTTTAAAATCAACAGCATCCATTTTATTGATCGCAACAGCAACATTCTT
>CAYQQA010000131.1:0-2160 GCA_964419805.1 Candidatus Woesearchaeota archaeon | reverse complement strand
ATATGAAAGTAAATTCATGTGTTTATAAATCTTGTGTTGGGTTTGGGAAAGAAAAATTTATAAAATTGGTTAAATGAAAATTTAAATGTCAAGAAAATATTTGGATGCACAACTGCA
Organism: Candidatus Woesearchaeota archaeon; assembly: GCA_964419805.1. GTDB lineage: Archaea > Nanobdellota > Nanobdellia > Pacearchaeales > GW2011-AR1 > CAYQQA01. Next base: position 2,043 of record CAYQQA010000131.1, on the reverse strand, counting down.
AAATCAATTTAATAGATTTAGATGGTATAAATTTAGGGTAGATCATGGATCAAAAAAAGCAGGACTTTACATCAGTTACTTATTCAATAACTTTTCACTAAATCTTCCGGGAAGCAACAAAAGGAAATTTTTTGAAGAAAAAGAAAAATTAAATGAGCCATTAGGAAGAGCTAGGGAGTCTCTTTTTTTTAAGCATAGTGAATTATACCTTAATCAAACTAGAGGGGAATTTTATTCAGCCATAGATGAATCATTAAATGAAGAGGGTATTTACTATCAGGTTGTAGAAATTTTTTCTGAAGCAAATTCAAGTATCTTAAAAATTAGTTCAACAAAGTTAAATATCTTGGTAGCACCTGCTTGGTTTAGATTAAGGGAAAAAGGGTATAGTCATAGGGATTTGTACTAGAAATTTTCACAAAATTATCCCAGCTTTTTTATTTCTTCAATCTCGTCGCTCGAGATAGCACAGCCTTTGAATTTAACCGCATACAAAAGTGCGTCGAGAACTTTTTTTCCTTTGAGTTTTACAACCCCTTTTTTGTAAGCAATATAAACAAGTTCTGCAGAGCGAATGAATTTAAATTTTCCGAGTGATTTAAGGTTTTGATTATTAATTTTTATTTTTGTTTTGAGTTTTTTCTGCAAATAGTTTTTGAGATTCTCGGGATTTTCAGATAAAGTTCTGATTGTTCTTTCATCAACGGCAATCACATTCTGGATTCCTTTTTTTGTTAACTGTTCGCTTAGTGCAAGGCAAGAAGTTTCTCCAACATCTACTAATTTTATAAAATCTTTTCTTGATAGAAAAATTGAGTTTGTGGTTTCTTTTAGTTGTTCTGCTCTCATTTTTATTTCTTTCCCATTTATACCGAGTGAAGAAGGAGATTCTAAAATTTTGTCTTCGAACAGTTTCTGGATTTTGAGAGCTTCAAGTTCAAATCTTTTTGTTTTAATCGGACGATCAATAACTTCGTATTTTACTTGTTCTGTGATTATAAATTTTCCGTTGAATTTTTCTTTGAGGCCTCGGAATTCTGGAAGCAAACCGTTCATTGCAAAGGTTATTAAAATTCCGGCGTCGAAAATTATTGCTTTACTTTTTTTCATCTAAATTTTTCTCCATTCTATTTTTCCTTTTCTTAAAATTTTTAGATTTAATGAAACCATTTTTTAAATAAAATCCGATTGCCTTATCCAAAGAACTAAGATGCATTTTTTTAATTCCTCTTTTTTTAGCAATTTTTTGTAAATGCACAATCATTTTAGTTCCAAATCCTTGTTTATGAAACTTCGGATCTACATATATCATCCTTATTTCATTTTTTTTTGTTAGCCTTCCTGTACCAATTACTCTGCCCTTGTAAACCGTTGCAAAAACTTCTGAATTTTTCAAATATCTTTCGATATTATTCAAAGAATAATGTTTTCTGAGTTTTAATTTTTCTTTTTCATCATTCAATCCCACGTCCAAAGCTCCATAAATTATATCTTGAAATCTCAGTGAATCCTTCTTAGTTGCTTTTTTGATTTTACCAGAGATTTTGTTCTTCATTTTATTTTTTCAAGTCTTTTTCAGTTGCTTTTTTTATTTTCATTCAAACATCTCCATAGCTAATTTAATTCTTTGCTTTGCACTTAATGTGCCTTTAAATTTTTCTTCATGAATGAATTTTTGGCCGGCGTAATTTGCGAGCTCCCATTGAGTTATGCCGAGGAGTTTTGCAGTTTTTTCCATTGAAATTCCGTGCTCGTAAATTTTCGAAGCTTTGTTAATCGAAGCTTTGTTAAAAACATCTTTGATAAAATTTTTTAAGTTTCCTGAGAGTCCGTTGATTCTTTTTCTGATTCCTTCTAAGTGATTTTTCAAATGCAAATCATCGTTTTTTTTCAGCGCCTTGATTGAAAGTTCCAACCCCATAACCAAACTTTTATAAAACTCAATCCAACCTTTTTGGGTTTTGTAAGAGTCTCTTTCGAGAATTTTGCTAAGAGAATAAATAATCACTGCAATTGTAATGTTTTCAGGATCTTGACTTATTG
>CAYQQA010000130.1:0-2189 GCA_964419805.1 Candidatus Woesearchaeota archaeon | reverse complement strand
AGGTCTCCATTCCAAATGTTTGATTAAATCTCTTGGAATTATTTTAGTCATTTTGATAAAAGCACCTCCAACCCTGCATTGAGCATTTTATCTTTGTCATGAACTGGATGATAAACAATATTTGGATCTGACCTAACAGCATTTCCCAAGTCGTATGTTCCGCCAATCTCAAAGAGAACCACATGGTTATTTGGATCTTTGACTATTTCTTTCATTTTTTTTGCCTCACGATTAGTCCTTCCATCAATAACCAATTTTCCGTCTGTAACAACTACATAATTTCTTTTTTGCCCGTCGCGGTAATGAGTCAAATTAATGTCCTCTTTATTGTATCCATTTTGCGGTTTGAACAATGTTCTTAAACTTTCAATGTCTCCGTTCCAAAATCTATCCACAGGAACAACATCAGAACTAACTTGTTTGTTTCCAAAATTATGCACTCGCATTTTTGTTGGTTTTCCCAATTGCTTTCCGCCTTGCTTTAATACATCAATAAATCCATACATAACATGGCTAAGCATATCCCATCTGCTTCCATCGTTAACTTTGTAATTTCCGGCAATTCCACTGAACATTGATCCTGAACTGTCAAGATAAAATTCAACCATCTCAGGAACATCAATTTGCTGATCAACATAAACAACATCTTTTAAATCTCGGCTTTTTAGCTCGTATTCATTTAATCGAAATGTTTTATTTTCCAAATCAATTAACCAAGGAAGTCTTGTTCTTTTTTGCAATCTGTTGATTCTTCCAAGATTAACTTTGCTAAGTTGATCTTCTGTCAAAACAGTACTTCTTTTCAAATCCCAATATTCTTGTTTTCCTACGACTACACTCTCTCCAACTTTGCTTCCTCCAATAATATGAACTTTTGGATGATTTCTTTTATAAAATTCATGAGTTGCCAATAAATCCAAATTTTTCATTTTATCAGCATCTGATGCATGACTTCCCGGCTTGCTGCTATCTTGATCCTGAGAGGGCAACTGCATTCCAGATACAGCTTGCTCCAGAGAACTCGGACTTTCCTGAGTCAAGTTCTGAACAAATTGCTGCTGTTCTCCTGGATTCATATCGTCAAGTAAATCTTGCAAAATGTCCTGAGGAGAACCTCCGCTTCCTGCTCCTTGCATATCGGGTCTTCCCTGAGGCATGTTCTTTTCAACATATGGTCCCAGAACTGACATAAAACGTTCAATTCCGGCATATCTATCGTCTCCTAAAAAAACTTCTCGAATGTCTCTTGCATACTGATGCATTCTTTCAGTTGTATCTTCTTTGGAACTTCCACTTAAAACTGATTTTACTTTATCAACCAAACTTTTTTGCCGTGGCAATTGAACTGGTTTTTTTGTTAAAGTACTTAATGCTTTTTCAGCAACTTCAATTCCTTTTTTTCCTGCCTTGCCTTCAAAAAATTTATGAGTGCTTTCTGGACCATACATCAAACCATAAAGCAATCTTGTGGCAGTGTAAAAATTTGTTTTTGAAAGAGAATCTTGCAATTCCAATAAATCCCAAGTTGGAATAATGTCTTCTCTAACATAACCTTTTGCTTGATTGTCCAATGCAAAACGATTATCTAAAATAAAATCCTTAACTCCGTTTTGAGAAGCATGAACTTTTGTAACTTGCTCCAAAGCGCTAAGATCTGGTTCTGCTTGAATAACACCCTTTCTAATTGATTGATGGATTCTTTTATTATCATTTCCTTCGCCAGTCACACTAAAAGGTGCTTCAACAGGATGATATAATTCATGATAGAGCAAATAATGGAGGGTGTCTTTTGCCAGTTCTTCTGGATTTCCATCCCAATATTTGGCAACAACGTTTTGAAACTTTTTTTGCAATGCAGCTTCGTTTGAGATGTCTGCATAAATTTTTTTAAGATCAGTCGAGAATAACCAATCTCTTCCATTTTGAGAGCTCTGTCTAACAACAGGAGTATCTCCACGAAGAGGAAAGTCCCTTCTAACTTCATATCTCCAATCTCTTTCTGCTTCATTTAGTAACAAATTCATATTTTTCATTTTAAATCTCCATTTTACGACGACGCGCTTCGCGCAAAATTTACCCGACCGTCCGAATCCGAATAAGCGAGATTACTGTACCCGGCGCTCAGGACGAGATCCCAGTCGCGAAACAGCACACGCAAGCCGATTTCGCTTGTTTCGTTGGGCATATAC
>CAYQQA010000129.1:0-2209 GCA_964419805.1 Candidatus Woesearchaeota archaeon | reverse complement strand
CCTGAATCACCTGAGACATCAGATATTGAAGAACTGCTTCCAGGATATGGGTATTGGATTTTAGCTGATGGCAACACAGAAATTGTTGTTGGTGGAAGTTTAATAAGCCCAGGACCAGGAGTTCCTCCTAGCAGAGAGCTTCAACAAGGATGGAATTTAATAGGCCATTATGGACTTGTTGAAAAAGAAGCTTACTGTTCTTTATTCAGTTTAGTTGATCCTACAATCGGACACCCTAGATGGAGTTCACTTCTCGGCTTTACAGGAGGAGAAACAGGATATTTTGAATTCATAGATTTATTTAACAACACAAAACCTGGAAAAGGATACTGGATTGAAATGGACACAGAGGACACTTACAGCCCATCAACAGTTTGTTGGTACATTTAATTAATTTTTATTTTTATTTTTATTTTTTATTAATATTTTTAAATAACCTAAATTAAAATATATCTCCGACGACAATAATGTTTTTAAATGAAGGAACTTTGTCAGTTTAATGAAAAAAGAGTTCCTGGTAATTTTGGCGATTTTTGTGATTGCAGGATTTACAAGTTCTGCGATGATTACCCACCCAAATTCATTTTATGGAGAAATAAGTTATGAAAATAATTCTATAGGGAGCGGATGTTATGTAGTATTAGAAACAAGTTATGGAAGTGAAAATTGCCTTATAATGGACAGCAAATATGGATATAATCCAAACGTTTGTGTTGTTGAAACAGATGATTTAAGCAATGAAGTGGTTGAGTTTTTTATTAATGGACAAAAAATAGGTGAACATAATTTTAATTTAAGGGAACAAACAGAATTAAATTTTAATATTGATTTTTCTCCTGACTGCACTTTGCCTGAACCTGAAGAAAATGAAACAAATCCTGATAATCAGACAGATCTTACTCCAGGAAGCTCATCTTCAAGTTCATCGGGAGGTTCGGGGGGTGGCGGAGGAGGCTCAAGCAGTTCGTCTTCTTCTGGGGCAGAGGTCATCTCTTTTGAAAATTCAAACGGCGGAAACGGAGACAATTCATGTGTTGAAAACTGGGCATGTTATTCTTGGACTGATTCTAAAAACAAGTGCGGTGAAAGAGAATGTGTTGATTTGAGCAATTGTGGGACAGAAAATTTAAAGCCAGAGACAGTCAAAGAATGCATTGAGCCAGAAGGTGTAGGAATTTCTGGAATTACGGGGCAGGTTATAGGGGGAATAAATAATTTTGTTGGTTCTAAAGCCGGTGCGCCTTTGCTTCTCGCTTTAATTGTGATCGTCGTCGCTGTTCTTTATTTTGGATTTAAGAAAAGATAGGGTTTTGTATTTTGGTAGTTCATAGAAGTAAGTTAAATCCATTTTTTTTAAATATTTCTGTTAGATTAGCGGTGTAATAGATGTTCAATAAGAGGGCGAACTAAAAAATAGTATTTTTCGTAGAAAAATAGAATTAATAAAATAGGGTGGGTTTTTAATTTGGTCTTTCGTTATAAGTTTTGATTACTTTTTGAGGTTGAAATGTTCCATCTTCATTTTGATATGAAACAACCAAATCAAATTTTCTCAATTCTTGTCTTTTCCAAAAATCATCAGAGTTATTTGCAACAATAACCAATATATCTTGCCTTCCATCATTATTAATATCTTCTATTTTTAATTCTAATGGCTGTTCATTATATTGAATAACTTGGTCTTGATAACTTCCATCTGATTGAGACATAGAAATTATTGCTTTATGTTTTCTCAATTCTTGACTTTTCCAAGAATCATCAGAACTTGATGCTGAAACAGTGATTATATCTTTTACATAATCAGAATTCATATCTACATATCTCTGTTCTACTTTTGTTCTAGGAGGAGGAGAAGAATCACATCCCACCAATCCTGTAAGTCCTGCTAATATTACTCCTCCTGCGATAATTTTTTGATATAATCTCATGATAAAATTGAGAAAATATCTTCATTTATAAATCTTTCGGTAATTTACTATTTAGGAGTTAACACAAAACCTGCCCTAAAAGACGCTCACCCGCTTACTCTAAAATTTTGCCTTCGGCATCGTTGCACTAAATTTTAGGTCTTCCCTTTGGTCAAACGAAACTAACAGGGCTTAAAGGGTTTCGTTCGGTTGCACCTCACTACACCTAAATTCAATTTCATCTCTAAAAATCTTCGCACCTCTGAACTGCGGTTCGAGGCTCAGATTTTCGAGGAAATTGA
>CAYQQA010000128.1:0-2214 GCA_964419805.1 Candidatus Woesearchaeota archaeon | reverse complement strand
ACAGATACTCTTTTCACACCTTGTATACTTTTGAGTTTTTTCCTGTCTATAAATTTATTCTGAACAAGATATCTTTTTATTTTGTTCCAATTTTTTTCTTTTATATCTATTTTGCAAGGAAGATTTTTATTTTCAGCAGAATCATCTTTTGAAATTTCTTTTTCTAATTTTCCCCCTTTCCCTTCAAAAATATCATGAAGTTTGGAATTTATTTCTTTTGTAAATTTTGGGATTACTGTTTTTTTATCTTGAAGAAAAGTACACAAATGATTATTCCTGCCGGTTATAACTCTAATTTTTAATTTTTTATTATTTTTTCCCAAAACATATTTATTTTTTTCATAATCTTTTTGATATTGCTCTTGCAATGTTTTTCCTGGCACAACTATCGAAGTCTTTCCTAATTCTTTTGCAACATTTAACGCAATGGCACTTTTTCCCGTCCCACAAACTCCTTGAATAAAAATAATCTTTGCCCCTTTCTTTATTTCATTTAAAATTTCTTTTACAACTACTTCTTGCGTTTTTCCATTGCTGAAAACCAAAGGTTTTAGATAAGTTCCATTTTCGTGTAAATTCCACATAAGCCTCAGGAGGGTTTTGAACCCCCGACCCCTTGCTTACGAAGCAAATGCTCTGCCACTGAGCTACTGAGGCATGAATTAAAATTAATAGAATTCTTTAATAAACTTTTGATTTGAAAAAATTCCTCATAGAGTAAAAACTAATTCTGAAGATTGAGTGCTCAGAAATTAAATTAACCAAATAAAGCACTCAACCCTTCTGCTGCAGCTTCTTTCTTCTCTTCTTTTGGTTTTTCTGGTTTTTTCTCTTCAGCAGGAGCACTTCCTGCACTCGGAGCAGAGTTAACCACAGAAGCACTTTCAAGCTCTTTAGCTATATTCACATCTTTCAAGCTGGCAATCAAAGATTTGACTTTTGACTCGTCAACTTCAGCGCCCGCAGCTACAACAACTTTTTTGAGGTTCTCTTCGTTGACCTCTTTACTAAGTTTGTGCAACAAAAGTGCACCGTACATATATTCCATTATTTTCTTACCTCATCAAATTTATTTGAGTGAGCACTAAACAACAAACTTCTTTCAACATATCCTCTTGCACAATTTTCAGCATCCCTAACGTCTTTAAAATACCCTGCAATAGGCATTCCATTGACTTTGAAAAATAAATTTCCAAATGGCCTTTTTCTTCCATCGGCAATTATTTGTACCTGTCCTATTTCTGTACCGTAATCTTTCACTATTGTTTCCATTATCCAAATAAACTTGCAAGTCCTGCTACACTTTTCTCCGCTTCTTTCTTCTCTTCCTTGGGCTTTTCTTCAGCAGGTTTTTCCTCAGGTGTTTCCGCAATTTCCTCAGGTTCACCACTTACAATTCTGTTTAATTTTTTCTCGTGAACAGAAGCCTTTGAAATAAAAAGTTTAATTGTATCCCCACAAAGATAGTTCAAATTCATCGCAAATCCCAATGCTTTTCCGAAAAGTTCCTTTATTTCTGAAAGAGCTTTTTCGGAATCAATTTCAATGTTAGCATAAAGTTTTTTTTCATTAATATCAAACGCAGCAAGAGGGACAAAACCCACTGAAAAAGGTTTTATGTCAAGTTTATTCATTAACTCCGACGCTGCTTTGGAAATCTTTTCCCCTTTTTTCGCAATAACTTTTCTTTCTTTTATGCTAATTTTTCCTTTTTCAATTTGAATTTTAATTCCCAAAGATTCAAGTTCACTTATTGCAGGTCCCGGAACAAGTTCTGTTGGTCCTTCATCAACTTCAATATCGTCTGGAGCTTCCTGTCCTGCTTTTGCTTTCGCAGGAGTTTTGTTTTTCAAAAGTTCCGAGGCCAAATCAAAACAATCAAGATTAGAAAAAAGAACGGCAAAACTTTCACTAATCTTCTCTTTTATTTTTTTCAACTCTTCCGTTTTTGATTCTTCCAAAACCCTATTAATCAAACTTTTTTTAGGAACTTTTATAACAGCCTTTCCTCTAAGTTTTTTTGTAATTTCCTGAAATTGGGAGCCAGGAATATTTTTTATCGACGCTATCAACACTGTTTTATTATTTCCCAATAGATTTTCCATTTCCGAAACAGTTTTTTTCTTTGAATCTGAAACATTTGCTTTTACTTTTTTAGAATTCATTACATCAACGGCGAGGATACCCAAGTTTTCAAACTTGGCGAGGAATCGC
>CAYQQA010000127.1:0-2301 GCA_964419805.1 Candidatus Woesearchaeota archaeon | reverse complement strand
ATCGCTATGAACTAGATTTTCAGGAACTCTCTAATCTTTCTAAAACTGTTTTAAAAAGAGGGTCAATGTGTTTTATAGATGAAAGTGGAGTACAAAGTATTGATCCCTCTAAAAATTATGGGGACATTGTAAGGAAAGGAAATTTTTATATAATTTCAGCATTTCATCAGGGGGTATATAATGAAGATATGGGTGGAGCTAGTTGGGATCCTCAGTATTATGGTATAAAAACAAGAGAACAGGACATTCAAAAAACAGTAAGACTATTGACCAATTCAGGATTTTCAAAAATTATTTATGGAAAAGAGGTTTTAAAATCAAAAATTTTAGAATTAAAAGAGTTAAGGATTCAAGAAGAAATAGACAAAATTTTAAAATTACCAAAAAGTGAGCAAAAAAGAGTGCTAGAAAAAATCATAAAATAGAAGAACAGTTTAGAGAATTTATAGATCCAAATGAAAAAATTTCAGAGAGTTTAAAAAATATTAATTGTTTAGAAGTAGTATCTATCTATCCAGATAGAAAGGTTTTAGATGCTTCTAAAACTGTTGGAGAAGGATTAGTTAGAAGCTTTTTAACTTATCATCCAGAGTATCAGTTCAAATGGTCTAAATCCGCAGAAAAACACGCTTACGATTATGAAATAAGTCTAAGAAAAGATAATTAATATACTCATTAAACTTTACATTACACTAATCAGGTTTTTAAGCCAAAGTACCATTATAAACTTCCACCATGTTTTCTAAAGCTTTTTGCTCAGGATGATATAATGGATTTAAGACTCTTCCATGAATTTTCTTTAATAATGTTCCACATTCAATTCTTTTGTCCATTGAATCTCCCGCCCCATACTTTTCATAGTCTATACTTTCTTCGGTTTTAGATAGTTCTTCCGTTGTCCTCTCTCTTGCCTTGTAAACTTTTCACTAATTCCTAATCAGGAATATACTCAATAAATGAAAAAGTTGAAAACCCAATATAATCATAACTATTTACTGTTCCTTTAAATTTTGCTAGGATTTCTTGAATAATCTTATTAAATTCGTAATGATCTTTTACTGCTAATGCAATTTCAAAATCTGCTCCAGCAATTGTGTCATTAATTCCATATATGTTTTTGTGCATTTTGCAATAACTAAACAGCTCGTTTTTTCTTGAAAAATCATTAAGAGAAAAATCCACTCTATAAGCAGTATATCCTAGCTTACTATAATCTATAACCAACTTATATCCAACAATGATCTTTTCTTTTTCTAATCTTTTTCTTCTTCTTATGACTGTATCTAATGAAACTTTTAATTTTCCAGAAATTTCAATATTTTTTATTCCTTTGTTTGTTGGTAGTTCAAATTTTGACTTGATGTCTTTTAATTAATTTTTCTAACTTATTCCAATATTTATCATCATCTTCAGCGCAAATCCCCTCAGATTGAAATTTATGGTACCCTTCAAATTGTATCCCTCCTCTTTTAACTATCCATCCCATATAATCATTCATAAATTTCTTCAAAAAATCAATAGCTTCTTGATCTAATTTCTTTTGGGTTGTATTTTGATCAAATTGCAAATAGGATCCTCTAGGCATAGATATTCTATCCCTTATTTCTCTTAGTTTTCCTTCTTCATCTAAAACAGCTAAACTCAAAGGAAAAGGATCTGTAAAATGAAGATTCCAAGAATCTACATTCATAAACAATGTGTATTTTTTTGGTATTCTTTTAGATATATAAAAGATTCCTTCAACGCAATTGGTTTTTGATTTTACTGGTTTTGGAAAAGTGTTTGGTTGATTATGATAGCTAGATATTAATTCTCTTTCAAAATCCGCCAAACTAGGCTCATATAAGGTGTCTCCTCCCCCAACATTCACCCCGTATTTACTACTTTTCATAGGAATGCTAATATTTCTTAAGGGATTTACTAATATTGCATCTCTTAAATCGGATTCTTTTCCTCAATGATCAGTTCCAATTAGTCTATACCAAGGTTCAAAAGTTCTTTCTTGTTTTTCTTTGTTTATTGTTTTGTTTACCATTTTTTGATAATTTTTGACTAACTACTTTTTAGTAATTGCATCTTACAAATATATAAAACTTTTCACACATTTTTTTGTAAAACTAGTAAAATTTATATACTTTAATAAATATATACAAAATTATGAAGTTAGATAAAAAAGATATAAAAATACTTTATGAATTGGAAAAAGATGCCCATCAAACTATTTCAAGCATAGCTAAGAATCTTAAAACCTCACAACAAGTTATAAGTTATAGATTGCAACAGCTACAAAATAAAGGAATC
>CAYQQA010000126.1:0-2352 GCA_964419805.1 Candidatus Woesearchaeota archaeon | reverse complement strand
TATAATGATTTTAAGTTATTATTTTAGGGGGTGACATATGTCTGTGGATTGCACAATTTTTTGTTGAAGAAAGGATTTAATAGACGGGAGCGGAATGGAATTCTTCATGATGTTAATTTATTAAAGATTGAATTGGAAGAATCTTCTGATGGATGGGATGATTTAATAGTTAGTGGAAAAATAGGACCTGGGCCGTATCCTATTGTGAATTATCGTAGAAGGGGCGGAAGAATTCCGAGGGTTGATGCGGGTTGAGAGGTTTTGGATGTTGTTTTTTAGGAGAGAAATTCTTTTGAGGGAAGGGGTTTTAATAGATTATGGAAAAGTTGTCTTCTCTCACTGTTAGGGAAAAGAGAGTATATGATTTTTTGCGATCTAAGTGGGAGAATGTTGTAGTTGCAGATGGATGCACTCTTAGAAAATTGGAAAGAGGATTTCCTGATTTTAGTTATTTAGATTGTTGCAATGTTGTTTCTTCATTAGCTAATAAAAGATGTTTGGAGGTTGATTTGATGTCTAAAGGAGATTCTTTTTGGGAGAAGCTGGGTGTTCTTTTTTAATTTTTTTCACAAATTTATAATGTGCGGATTTTGTTTTTTGTTTGCATTTTGGACAAGAATTTTTTAGAGTGTAATTTGAGCATTTCGGACATTTTTTTAGTTTCATTTTAGAATTATTATTTTAAATTCATAATATACTCTTTGAGCCGAGGATGGAAAGATGTTGTGAATTTCTTTTCAAGTTCTTCTGGGTTTACCCATTTTAGATATTTGTAAAATTTCCATGGTCTTGGAATTCCTTTTACTGCTTCGCATAAAAAGTAAACTGCAAGATAGTCTTTTCTTTCCGGGTAAACTTTTGAAAATACAGCGCCGAGGTTTTTTACTGTTAGGTCGGTTTTTTCTTTGATTCTTGATTTGAGTTTTTTGTCAACGTTGTCTGCGTGATGCAATTCTGTTCCCGGGAAAAACCAAGTAAGTCCTTTTAACTCGGGGTCTTTTTCCTTCTTTGCAATTAATATTTTCTTTTTCGCAGGGTCGAAAATTATTGCGATTAGAAGAACGTGGAAGGGGTCTGTGCTTTGTGATTCTATTCCAAGTTTTTTTGTTGCCATAAAAAATTATCATCAAGACAGTATTTAAGGTTTTTGTTTGACTCATATGTAGGAAAAATTTTTTTGAAAAAAACTTTTACTTCTGGAGTGTAGGGATTAATTAGGTTCTTGTTCTGTTTTCGTTTTTGGTTTTTTTTGGCGTGTAAGGGGTTTTTCTATCTTCAGGGTGTGAGGGAAATTGAACTATTCTTGCGTTGATAGGCTCGTATTTAGGAGTATTCATTAATATTTTTTTTATCTCTTTTTTACTTTGTTTTTCAGCAAGCATTGGGCCTGAAAGAACAATAAAACCTCTCTGTCTTATACTATTGTCGTCTTCTTTCCAGATGGGCCGCATTGCATTTATGAATGTGTCTAGGGGTTCTTTCCAGTACTCTGGGCTCAAAAAAGAGGAATCACAAACATAAAGATTTTTCGTGTTTTTATGGAATGCAAACCCAAGAACATAATGGCCATCATTTCTGCCGTTAAATGGGTCGAGTCTGTAATTTATTCCTACTCCGTTATTTGATGATAAATTGTCTAGTAGAAATCGAATGACTTTTTTTCTTGCTTTTGTAATATCGTAGTTTTGCTCTCTCATTTCATGAATAGATTCGCCGGTAATATCTCCGATTTTATAAGGGGTCATAGTTAAACCTTGGAGTTCTTTTTTTATTATTTCTTGTAATTTTAGATCATAGGCTCTTTCAAATGTTAGTCCAATTTGCGCGTCCTTTTTCGGAAGAGATCTCCTTCTTAATGCTTTGCCGTACATTTTTTCATTTTGAGAGCTCACATTTTGTTTTATTTTAACTGCTAAAGTCTCAAGGCTGCCTGAAAATATGCCTCTTCTTTGCGCTTCTTGAGCAATCGTTGCGGTAGGGCACAGATCTGGTTTCTGAGTTCTTTCTATAGGGATGGGATTAAGGTAAACAATATTCTTAGTCATAAAAAAATAAATTTTTGACAACTTATAAATGTTTGTTTTGGAGTTATTTTTCAATCAAAGAGAATTCTGCGTTGTGTTTTTTGGATTGTTTTTCTATGGTTTCGAGTTGTTCTTTTAGTGTTTGTTCTGTTTTCTTAGGATTTTGACTTTCGGAGCAGATTATGTATTTTCCTGCTGAGATGTATTGGAAGTTTATGTTTTTTGAAGGTTTTAAAAGAGATTTTATTTTTTCGAGACCGTCGGAGGTTTTAATTGCAAGCGAGAATTTTTTTTTGATTGTTGTTTTTTTTGTTTTTTCTTTTTTTAT
>CAYQQA010000125.1:0-2428 GCA_964419805.1 Candidatus Woesearchaeota archaeon | reverse complement strand
ATCTACCCAGATTAATACTAAACCTTTAATCAGCTAAATAATTTTTTAATAATCTCCCATTTATTTTTAAGCCTCCCCTCCTCCAATAATAATTTCTCCACTTCTAAATATTTTCCAGACTTAACAACTTGTCAAATCGCAAGCTTACGAGCGAGTGTTTTTTAAAATTCCTTCACTCCGTTCAAATTAATGCCTCCGGTCAATTCACCAAAATCATTTCAAGAAATATTTTATCTCCACGGTTTTTGAATTAACTATATATGTTAGCGACTTATCGCGAAGCAGGAACGCTGGAGTTGTGAAGAACCCTTTGATGTTTCGCAACTTCAGTCGGAGGCAACGAGAAGAAGTTCTTGGATGCCTGGAATCTAAAAACCCGCAGGAGGTTTTTAACCAAAAGTTATAAAAGTAAAAAAAATCTTTCTCTAATATGGCTTTTAACGAAATTATAAACTTTATATCAGAAAACAATTCAACAAAAACTTTAATAACAGCCCTAATTATTTTCATCGGGCTATTCATAATTTTCAAAGCATTTGATTCTTACTTCATTTATATCTTAAAAAAAGCTTCAAAAAAAACAAAAAACTCCTGGGATGATGTAATTATTGACTTCATAGAAGGATTAAGCTGGCCGTTCTATGCATACTTCGCATTTTACATTGCAATAAAAACCCTAGAAATGGCTAAGACAGTAACAAATATCCTCAATTTTCTAGCACTCTTGTTTATTGTGTTTTACGCCGCCAGGGCCTTAATAAACATTTCAACCCACGCGCTTGATAGATACAAAGAACATAAAAGAAAGAAAAAAGAATCAGCTTCTGAATCAATGATTCAAGTGATGAAAATTCTCGCAAAACTTATTGTATGGACTCTCGCACTTCTTTTGTTTCTGTCAAACCTCGGCGTAAACATAACTCCTTTAATCGCCTCATTGGGAATCGGCGGAATTGCAATAGGTCTCGCACTTCAAAGTATTTTAGGAGATTTATTTTCTGCATTCGCAATTTACTTCGACAAACCTTTCGAAGAGGGAGACTTCATAATCATCGGTGATGACATGGGAGTCGTAAAAAATATAGGAATAAAAACAACGAGAATTCAGGCACTTGGCGGGCAAGAACTGATAATCTCAAACAGTGAGCTCACCTCAACTAGAATAAATAACTACAAAAAAATGCAGCTCAGAAGAATTGTTTTTTCTTTCGGCGTTGAATACGGCACAAAAACTGTGCAACTCAAAAAAATAAAAAAGACTGTTGAAGAAATAATAAACAAAACAAAAGGAGCGCGTCTCGACAGAGTTCATTTCAAAGCATTCGGAGATTCGTCATTAAATTTCGAAGTGGTTTACTACATCGATTCAAACGATTACAATCTCTACATGGACATTCAAGAAAAAATAAATATCTCAATAAAAGAAAAATTAGAAAAACTAGGCGTAGACTTCGCTTTCCCGTCGAGAACAATCTACATGAAAAAATAAAAAATAAATTTTATTTTAAAAAAATAATTGCAAAAAACTAAACCGAAGATTTTTTAAAGTTAAATTTCTTTATAACATCAATTAAATGAGGTGAATGAAATGGCTGTACCAAAAACAACAAAACAAATTGATGTAAAAATTAGAAGCCTTAAGAAACAAATCAAAGCACTGGAACACAAAAGAAAAAAAGTTGCAGTTGTAAAAAAGAAAAAGGTTTCTAAGAAAAAAACTACAAAGAAAAAAGCATCAAGAAAAAAGAAAAGAAGATAAACTGTAGTTGATTTTTTTATTAATTAAAAATGGATTAATTCTTTTTCAATTTTTTATACAATAGATTTGATATCAAAGAATTTTTAAGTCCTACAAATTTATAACTTCATGGAAAAATGTATTTTTTGCAAACTATCTTCAAACAAAGGGGTAGAAAAAATTTACGAAAATAAAAATTTCTTTTCAATATATGATATAAAACCAGAAGTCAAAGGCCACGCACTTGTAATCAGCAAAAAACATTTTAAAACAGCGCTAGAACTTCCAAACAATTTAGCAGATGATTTATTTGAAGCAATAAAAAAAACAGTTTCAATAGTTGAAAAAAAATTCAACGCAGATGGATTCAACATTATCAACAACGGAAAAAAAGCCGGAGGGCAGTTGATTAACCACGTCCATTTCCATATTCTGCCGAGAAAATTCAAAGACAAATTCAGATGGGGGAATTTAGAAAAAAAGAAAAAAGAAGTTTTAGAAATTCTTAAAAATTAAATGGCTCTGAGGGGAGTTTAACCCCCGACCTCTGCCTCATGAGAGCAGCGCTCTGACACTGAGCTACAGAGCCAAAACTAAAAAACCTAACTTATTTAAAAAGTTTGCTTAAAACGTATTTTAATTAAAAAGAAATCTCCATCTTTGAAGATGGAGTAGGTTTCTCCAGAAATT
>CAYQQA010000124.1:0-2463 GCA_964419805.1 Candidatus Woesearchaeota archaeon | reverse complement strand
GAAACTAACAGGAATTTAACGGTTCCGAAGTCTTGCAGACTTCTCCACCCAAATTTTTTCTTCAGCTCTGTTCCGCTTCGCTCCACGAGGAAGAAAAAACTTTCTTAAATCCCGATGTTCAAGGAAATCACAGATGAGTCTAAAACCCCCGACCACCCGCCCCTAAAATGGAGAAATCGCCTAATCCTTCGGATAATTAGCTAAAACAAGTTTCAGAGAAAAACTTCTCTTAACCGACCAAAAAAACTCAAAAAATGCTTCGCACTTTTTCTAACAAAGGTTAAGAGGTTCGTAAACTCACGCAAATTTTTCTATATTATTTTTGGGTTCCGTAGTCCTTCGGACATTTTGTTGGCTCACGCCGAAAGATAACTTTTTAAGTTTGGTTTTTCTTTTTATTCTAAGATGATAGGATCAAGTTTATTTGATAAATGTTTAAGAGCTATAGAAAAATGGAATCCCAAAAAATATTCAAAAGAACTAGATTATAAAAACGCATTAAGAGATTTTTTATCTGAAGAATTAAACAAACTCAATACACTAGATTTTGGCAATAAGACAAGAGTTTATGTGAAAAAAGAACCGAAAAATAGGTCTTATTGCGATTTGTCTATTAACCGGCAAATTGGTGTAGAATTGAAATTTGGAAAAGAGGGTAAAATAAGCAGGAAACAAATTAACGAGTTACAAGGGCAAGTTCTTGGTCATATAAGGGAATATCCTGGAGGGGTGATAGTTATTCTGGTTGGAAAAGTGGATAAAGAATCTGAAGAAAATGTTGAATTAGAACTTAATAGAATACATTTGTTATTTAGTCAAAACGACTTTGGGATTAATCAATATCATTTGAAATTAAGGAATAAATCTACAAATAAAAAATCTCTAAGAAAAAACAATAATTCCATTGAATTTAATTTCAAAAGTCTTTTAAGATAAGATTATCTATAGGGAGAATCCCGATATTCATAAGAAATTATTTTTTCTATTTCTAAATTATTATCTTTATAACATTTGCAGACCATATTGTCTAAGTCATAAGAATATTCTAACCCTTTACAAATATATTCATCACATTCCACTTCTTTCCAAAATCTTACATCTGAATATTTTTCTTCAAATTCTTGTTGATTCTCTTGAAATTCTTCTACCATTTTTTTAGTTTCTTCCATTTTTTTCTCATCCAAGTTTGTATTATGCATTTGATAAATTATAACAAATATAATAAGTACTAAGATAATTTTAGGAGATTTTCTTTTAATCAAAGAATAAATTGAATATCCAAAAGAAAAGAGTGTTAAAAAACTAAACCCTATCTTAAGATTAAGATATTCTGAAGAGTTTAAAAAACCAATTATTCCAAAAATAATGCAACCTATTAAAAATCCTGTTTTCCAATAAAAATCAAATTTTAATTTAGGTTTTTCTTTCTTTTTCATCATCTAAACAGAGCTTTGAGCTTTTTAATATTTTCTCTGTTCTTATAAAAAGTTCAAATTTTTATCAACCAAAAACTATAAATACCTCTTATAATTTATTATAACCATATACGCCTGTCCTTGCTTCGGCAAGGGATAGGCACTTTTTCAAATGAAGAGAGTTGCTGTTTTTATTGATGGAAATAATTTTTATTTTGGTTTGCGAAAGCTTTATGGAAAAAATAAAAGTTTGAAGAATTTTGATTTTCAGGGCTTTGCCAATTTTCTTGCAGGAGAAGGAAAAGTTATTGGAATTTATTATTACAATGCACAATTAGACAAAGAATTTAAAAGCCAAAAAGAATTTTTTGCTAAACTAAGAGAGATTCCAAATTTTCATTTAGTTTTGTGTAAACTTCTAAAACGAAATATAACTGGAACAGATAAGCATTATTATATAATAAAAGAAGACGACATAAATATGGCTGTTGATATGGTTGATGGCTCAGCCGATGACAATTTTGATGTTGCGGTTTTAGTTTCAGGCGATGGCGATTTTGTTCCGGCTGTTCGTTCAGTTCAAAGACGAAATAAAAAAGTTCAAAATGTTTATTTTAATGGAAGTTCATCAAGAAGTTTAAAGAATCACTGCGACAAATCTCTTGCATTAACAAAAGAAATTCTGAAAGATTTTTTTAAAGACTAAGACAGAACCCCAATTTTCTTTTTTAGAAAAAAAGAAACAAAAAGGGGCGATTTCTCAAATACATTTGGTTTTAGACAAAACCCGCCATCCACTCATCTGTGACTCACGAGGACTTTTTGAAAGTCAGCTCGTGTTTTTCTTTTCAAGAAAAATCCCTGAACAGCGATTAAACAGAAAAATGTTTTCGCTTTGCTCACCCTCTTTTTTCGGGACACATTTTTCCCAAATTTTTTCTTTCAGAAAAAACTCTCGAGATCACTTCGTTCTACTCGAGCCCTACGGGTTGTTTAATCGCGATGTTCAATACAATTTTTTGTCTAATATTTTTGGTAAAATATCGGA
>CAYQQA010000123.1:0-2491 GCA_964419805.1 Candidatus Woesearchaeota archaeon | reverse complement strand
TTTGCGAACTAATTTTCGGTTTTGCCTAGTGACATATGTCACTTGCTTCTACAGTTGTGCGCTTAACAATAAAGTTTATAATTCAATTTATTCTCCATAATTCATGCAAAGAATCGACTTCAGAGACCAAATCTCAGGCAACAAATGGAAATCTTTTTTCCTCATGCTCGGAATTTTCGTAATCATAATTTTGCTCGGCTACGTAATAACCATGGCTACAGATCCTGGCTACTTTTTTATCATCATGATAATAGCATCGCTTTTCTCAATATTCTACGTCTGGTTCAACTACTACAACTCACATAAAATTGCAATCGCAAGCGTTAAAGCAAAACCCGCAAAACCAAGCGAGTACAGAGAATTTCACAATTTAGTTGAAGGTCTAACAATCGCGTCCGGAATGCCTAAGCCAAAACTTTACGTAATGCCCTCTCAAAACATCAACGCGTTCGCAAGTGGAAGGGGTCCAAAGCACGCTGTAATCTGTGTAACAGAAGGCGCGCTAAAAAAACTGGACAAAAGAGAACTCGAAGGCGTGCTCGCCCATGAATTAGGACACGTTGCAAGTTACGACATAAGATACATGACACTTGTTGCCGTCGCCGTAGGAATGGTTTCAATAGTAAGCCAAATATTTCTACGAAGTCTGTGGTTCGGCGGCGGAGGAAACCGAGACAAAAACAACGCAATCTTTTTAATAATCGCAATAGCCCTCTCAATTTTAGCGCCAATAGTGGTCTGGCTAGTCCAAATGTCAATCTCAAGAAAAAGAGAATTCACCGCCGACGCATCTGCAGTAAAATTCACTCGTTATCCTAAAGGATTAATCGACGCGTTGAAAAAAATAAAAAACGAAAACCAGCCTGAGACAAAAATCAGCAAAGCCGTCACCCCATGGGTCATTGCCAACCCCTTCAAAGGGCTCAGCTCAACTCATCCTCCAATCGATAAAAGAATTTCTGTTTTAGAAAGAATGTGAAATTTTAAAAACACTTGAAATAATCCTGTAAAATGATATCATACAATCTATCTGAAGAACTTTTAGGAAAATATATTTCTGATAAAAAAATTATTGTACATTCGAAAGGTGTTGCCGAATTCGCCCACCAGTTAGCTGAGAAAATTTCAAAAAACCATCCTGAATTAAAAATTAATCCAGAAAAAGTAAAAATTGCCGCGTTGCTACATGACATAGGAAAATACAAAGAAGAAGGGCATGAAGAACGCTCGCTTCAAATTTTAAAAAATGAAGGCCTGGAAGAAATAGCAAAAATTTCCAGACACGGATTTTTATACAAACCACATCTTGAATCTCAAGAGAAAAACACTTCTAAACAAATAGAAAACAAAATCGTAGTTTATTCGGACTTCAGATTTAAATATTCTCCAATGACAATTGAAGAAAGATTAGAAGAAGCAAAAACAGGATGGAAAAGAAATCCTAAAACAATAGAAAAAAGAGTGAAAACAATTAAAACACTTCTAAAAACATTAGAAAACGAACTTTTTGAGTTAGCTGGAGAAAGAATGTGAAATTTTAAAATTATTTTTCCAAATCCAAACTCTCAATCTTAATGTTATGTTTTTTTTAAAGCTTCAATGTTTTCAGAAGTTAGTCTTTTTTCAACTTCTTCAAAATCCACGCAAAAGACAATCCACAAGAGTTTTTTTACTTACAACACCTTTTCTTCCAGTTTCAGCAATGTAAACATCAATAACTGATTTAATCAAATCATCCGTCCGTACCCTAACTAAATTTATCCTCAGGTTCTTCAGAATACCTCTCATAAAATCTATCAACCATCCTATCCATTAAGTTTATTCATTTATTTTCCTCATACAATCTTCTAGCAAAATCATAAACCTCTTTCAAAGAAGGCATGCCTGTAAGGTACATCTTCACTTCAGCTTATCCTTTTTCAACCATATCCAGCACATCAAGAATGTAATTTCTTGGAATGGTAAAGTCTCCTCTAATCTTAGCTGCATTTTCAACCATTCTCGCAATAGTCAATTTTTTAAAACGCATCTTTAAACCAACGCCCCGCCCAGTATTTAAAATTATATATACTCGACACCAACAATTTTAAAAACCCACCATTACTAACTCGACTATGGAACTCAAACTAGAAATGTCCGAACTAATCGAGCTCGACAAAGAAATTTTCGAGCTGAACAAATTTTACAGCATGCTGATTACTTCTTTAAACAGATTTCCAAATATTTATGGAGTAGAAGAATTTTCAAAATACGCAGAAGACCTAAAAAATAAATTCAAAAAAATAAAAACCAAAAACGAGTTCGAGCAAATTTTCATAGAAAACAGCGTGCAAAACCTCAACGCGCAAGAAGTCTACTTAAATTATTTTTCAAAAGGAGATTTAAAAGTTGAAGAAATGATTGAGGAAGTCCTTGGAAAAGACGCGTTAAAAATTCAGCTTTGCTGGTTTTGTTTGAAAACAAACTCGATAAATTTGTGTCGACTGTGGGA
>CAYQQA010000122.1:0-2551 GCA_964419805.1 Candidatus Woesearchaeota archaeon | reverse complement strand
GGGCGCTATGGGTGGTGTTTTTGGTGGAGGAATCTTAAAAGGGATTAAGGAATTAAATTTAGACTGCGAAAACTTTGTTTTTTACTCAGGTTCTTGTGGGGCGTTTAATGTTTCTTATTTTTTATCAGACCAAGTGGATTTGGGAGCAAGTATCTATTTTGAAAATCTTCAGGAAGGGTTTATATTTCTTTCAAATATTTTGCCAGGAATCGTTTCTAGAGTAAAGGAAAGATTTGGATTTAGTTATAATGGGAAAATGCCTCAGGTGGTTAATGTTAATCATTTGTTGGATGTGTCTAAAACTGTAAAGAAACTGGATGTGGAAGCTTTGAGGGCTAATCGGATTACAGCTTTTGCAAAAGTTTATGATACTCAAGAGAAGAACATTAAGTATGTTGACTTGAAAGAAAATACTTTTGAAGTGTTGAAAGAAGCCATAAGTGTGATTCCGTATTATCATCCTGGAAGTCAAAGAAATATTGATGGGGCTGTTTTAGAACATATTGGATTTGATTATTTAAGAACAAATCATTCAGAATCGAAATTAATTGTTTGTCTCAATCATAATCCTTTTAAGAAGTCAGGGCACGGTTTTGTTAGAGGTGCTTTGGAAGGAATTGTTTCGAATTTAATGTATCCTGGCCACAACATGGTTTCGAAGTTTTATGGGAAAAAGAAAGGTGTTGAAACAAGAAGTGGAAAAGATATTGGATGACGAAAATGCTTTGTTGATTTATCCACCAGAAAACAGTCCGACAATGAATGAGACTCTTGATATTGATAAACTGGAGATGACTTTTAAAATGGGAAAAAGAGAGGCAGGAAAAATACAGGCATTCATAAGATAAGTTGGTTTACTCGCCCACCAAAATTCCATTAATCATTCCTTCTTGGCTTGGGCGATTTGTTATTCTGGCTTTGCCTTTTGTTGTTTCGACAATTGTACCTTTTGTTAAAATGTTTTGTCTTGCGAGGAATCGGTTTGAAGGGGTTTCTAGAACGTTTTTGATTTCCAGTTTTTGCCCAGCTATGTTGATTATTTTTCCTTTCAGCATGACGGTTTTTTTGTTCGCTCCGCGCACTCTCAACGGTTTTCGTTTTTCGTCGCCGAGTTTGACAACTCTGTTTTGACCTTTGGTTTCATAAGCTTTCTTTTTTCTTCTTCGAACATACTTCCCGCCTGTTTTTTTTCTTCCAGTTCTTGTGCTCATTCTAAAATATCATAATTTTGGTTTATATAGGTTTCTGTTTTTGAAATAATTTTACAAACATTTAAAAACTAATTTTTATAAAAGTAATTATGGTTAATGGAATCGAGAGACCTTTGGATTTGTTGAACAATTCTAAGGGTAAGGAAGTTTTGGTGCATCTGAAAGGAGACAAGCAGTTTGTTGGAACTTTGTTGGCTTTTGACATCCACATTAATTTAGTGTTGGATAACATAAAGGAAATGCAGAACGGCGAAATGAAAAGAAATCTTGGATTGAGTTTTTTGAGAGGGGATACGATTATTTTTATATCTCCTGCTTCGACTGCTTTTAAGAAAGAGGAATAATTAGCGTTACCTGTTTACTTTCGCAAGGCCCAGGTTTAATGTTAGTCGGTAGTTTGGAGGTTGGCTCGCGTTCGCTTGCATCTAATACTGATGACTCTCCAAAAACTTTGGAATAAATATTTGATGAGATGCTGAGAAACTATTTTACTTGAATAAAATAAATATTTGGTTGAAAACAAAATGGCTTCATTTGTAGATTTAAAGAAATTCACTCGCTCCAAAGTCGCTCGATAGGATAAATCATTAATGTAAAAATTGCGAGGATAAAAATAATGGTTAAATTGATTTTATTAAATTAATGATCAATTATTAGATTGAGCTTTGCCCACAATTTTGGTTTGATAAGTTGTTAAGTTTGAAAAACCCTAAACATGTTGAGATTATCTTATTGAATGAAAAAGGGGGAGGTTAAGTTGGTAGGATGGGTGAATTTTTTTAATTAACTAGATTTATAAATTGCTTTTCCTTTTTTTATTTATGCCTTCGAAAATAAAAATTCATTTTTTGGGAACTTCGTCTGCGATCCCGACTGCAAGAAGAAATCATCCAGCTGTGCTTTTGAGTTATGAGGGAGAGAATATTTTGGTGGATTGTGGGGAGGGAACTCAACGGCAGTTTAGAAAAGCTAAATTGAATCCTTGTAAGCTGACGAAGATTTTGATTAGTCATTGGCATGGAGATCATGTTTTGGGAATTCCGGGGGTTTTGCAGACTCTTGCTTTGAATGATTATAAAAAATCTCTCGAAATTTATGGGCCGAAGAGGACAGAGCAGTTTATGAAAGAGATGTTTAAGGTTTTTGTTTTTACGGGGAAAATAAATTTGAAAATTAAAGACGTTAAGCCTGGGAAATTTTTTGAGGCCAAGGATTTTTTTATTGAGGCTGAAAAGATGGACCATAAAACAGATTGTTATGCTTATAATTTTGTTTTGAAAGGACAGAGAAGAATTGATAAGGGCAAACTTGAGAAATTTAAAATTCCTAAAGGGAAACAT
>CAYQQA010000121.1:0-2577 GCA_964419805.1 Candidatus Woesearchaeota archaeon | reverse complement strand
GGAGGGGCTGCAGCTACTCCGTTTAAAACCCACCATAACGCACTGGATATGGATGTTTACTTAAGGATATCTATGGGAGAACTATGGCAAAAGAAATTAATGGTTGCTGGATACGAAAAAACTTTTGAAATTGGGCGTCAGTTTAGAAATGAAGGCATGGATGCTGAACATCTCCAGGATTACACACAAATGGAGTTCTATATGGCTTACAAGAATTATAAGGATGGTATGGAACTTGTTGAAGAGATGTATAAAAAAGTTGCAAAAGAAGTTTTGGGAACTCTGAAATTTAAATATGGTGAACACATGGTTGATTTAGGAAAAAAATGGATTATTTATGATTATGAATCTATTATAAAAAAGAAGACAGGGATAAATATTTATGCAGATGCTGAAAAAATCATAAAGAAAAAATTAGACTCCCTAAAAGTAAAATACGATAAAAGTGTGGGCAGATCGACTCTTATTGATATCCTTTGGAAATATTGTAGAAAAGAATTGGCTGGTCCCGGATTTCTTACTGGCCAACCTATTGGAGTTAGCCCTTTGGCAAAGAGAGACCCCAAAAACTCTTCTAAAGTGGAAAGATTTCAAATAATTATTGCTGGGAGCGAAATGGGAAATGGTTATTCTGAACTAAATGACCCTATGGATCAAGAAACTAGATTTAAAGAACAGAAACAATTAAAGGAGTCTGGAGATAAAGAAGCACATGAACACGATAAAGAGTTTGTAGAAGCTCTGAAATATGGGATGCCTCCAACATGTGGTTTTGGAATTAGTGAAAGATTTTTTGCGTGTCTAATGAATCGCCCGGTAAGAGAGTGTGTTATATTCCCCCTTATGAAGCCGGAGAAATAATGATCTCAGCAGAATTTATGGATATTTTTGGCCTTATTGGTTTTCTTATTTTAGCAATTATTTTGTTTCTTATTTTTGATTCTTGAAATAGTCTTTGCCTAATCTGTTTCTAATTTCAAGATGAGTTTGGTAAATATATCTTCCTTTGTCGGTTCCGGATTTAATTTCTTCGATTAATTCTTTCACGCTACTAGTTTCATTTCTATCCCCGCAGAAGCTTTTTTCATCTTTATTTCCAACAGCATTTAATTCATTTACAATTTCTTCTATGATGCTTGAGTCAGGATCCCATTCTGCAATTTATTTTTTTGGAGAATAGTATTTATAAAGATTGTTGTGTAATCGAGAGTATGGGAAGTCTTCCAATAACACGTGAACAAGCGATTGAACTTTTGAAAAGATATCCACAGAGTGAAAGTGATTTTAATCATTATATTGAGAGTGAGGCTGTGATGAAGGAGTTGGCCTCTAAATTGGAGGAAGATATTGATTATTGGGGGATGTTGGGGCTTTTGCATGATGTTGATTGGAGTTTGACGAAGGAAAATGTTAAATCACATTTGACCAAGGCGCCGGAGATTTTGAAGGGGGCGGGTTTTGATAACGATTTTATTGATGTGGTTGTTAGTCATGGTTTTGGTTTTGATTGTGCTGAACTTAAGGATGAAAAAAGAACGAGAAAAATTGAGCATGCTCTTGCGGCTTCTGAGACAATTACTGGTTTGATTTATGCCTATGCTTTAATGAGGGGAAAGAAAATTTTGGACATGAAAGTCAAAGGTCTTAAGAAAAAATTCAAAGACAAAACTTTTGCGGCAGGTTGTGATAGAGAAATAATTAAAGAGATTGAAAAAGTTGGAATTAGTCTTGATGAATTTTTTGAAATTGCGATTGAAGGGATGAAAAAGATTAGGGATGAAATTGGTTTGGGATAATTGTTCAGTAAAATTTATAAACGAAAAATTCCAAAGAAATTTATGGGAAGACTGATTGAACTTGTTGATGAGTTTCCAAGTGTTTTTGATGGTGACACAATTTATTTGAAAATTAGTAGTAATGGCGGAACATAGGATTATGTAGAGGCTGCGTCTGGAGAGTTGTTTTATGCAAGAGTTCTTTCTTAGGCCTCAAAAATCAGGAAGATGTACTGTTTCTTGTGAGAGGATTTCTAATTTAAGGCATGCTCTTTTATCAGACGTTTTTGATAGTGATGAGAAATTGATAAGGTCTATTCGAATTCTTAATGATGCGAATTTTGGGAATTCACAATCTAAATCTGAAATTGCACAAAATTAATAAACAAATATGTTTTTAGTTGAATATGGTATTGATTGTAAAATCAAACATAAGAAAAGTTGTGTCTGAACTTGATAAGGAGAAGAGTGTAACTTCTGTGGCTGATGAAGTGGGGATGGCTCTTGAAAGAGAGGTTGAGGAGATTTTGAGAAAGGGAATTGAGAGGGCGAAAAAAAATCACCGACGGACTTTGCATGCGCGGGATTTGTGATTTTTTGTGCTATTGCAGTTGGGGGAAAATCTTAGAAATTGGCTCGCTAAAAACCTCCTGCGGGTTTTTAGAAAACTTAGATTTTGGAAAATAAAAAATGCGCTCACTTCGTTCGCGATTTGATAAATTGTTAATTGAAGAAAACCCTGAACTTGTCGAGGACCATGACCTCGACCTCCTGGCTGGTCGAGACGATCTTGCCCGGGTGC
>CAYQQA010000120.1:0-2593 GCA_964419805.1 Candidatus Woesearchaeota archaeon | reverse complement strand
CCTAAAATTGCAATTGATGCAATCAATCCCCCAATAGAGTATGTTAAAACATCTCCTGGAAAAACTCTTGCTGGAAAAATATTGAAAATATAAAAAGCCAAAAGTGCAGCAACCATGCATAAAGAAACAATTCCTAAATAACTGTTTCCAGTCATGTAAGTTACAATTGCCAGCGAGCTGAGCATTAAAATTCCTTGGCTTGTCTCCAGACCGTTAAATCCCGCTAAAAAATTATAGGTTGTTGTTGCCCCTAAAAACCCAATGGGTACGATTAGTAAAGGATAAATAATTCCTAACTGAATTCCCATCATTTCAGAATTTCCCGCATTTATTGCCATCAGCGGAACCGCAGATATTAAAGTCAAAATTATTCTCGACCTTATTGAAAGTCCTCCTTTTTTCCATCCAAATAAATCGTCGACAAACCCCACGCCAGTAACTAAAAACAACGAACTAAGTATTGCTAAAATTTCTATTAGGTTGACTTGTGTTTTCAAATAAAAAGTTGAAAGAGCAACGTATAAAAAAATTCCCATCATCCCTCCCAAAACAACGACAATCCCTCCGGACCCTGCCACGTTTTTCTTTTTGTGATGTTTATTCATATCTTCCCAAACAAGACCCAGCTGTTTAGCTTTTCTAATCCATAAAGGCAAAACCAAATATGTTATCGCGAAACTAGAAAAAATAGTTAGTAAAATAAGTTTTTCCATAACATTATTTATAATTAGTATTTTTAAATTTTGTTTAGAGTTAATTAAATAAAACTGGTGTGAAGTAAACTTCAACAATTGCCGCCAAAATCAAGATTATGATTGAAATGAAAAGAAGAACCACAACGTTCTCAACAATTCTCAAAAATTTCTGATCTTTAATTCCGTTTCTTATAACTCCGACGCCAAAGATTCCGCCAGCTAAGGCCGTGATGAAATAAGCTGCAATTTCTGGAAATCCATGAATCATGTATCTTATCATTCCGAAAGGAATTTCTGCAATGCTATAATTTGTAAAGATGCCCACTGCAGCAGAGATCACACTCGCGTTCCACGCCAGCACAAAAATCGCACCAGCACCAAAAATAAGCGAGAAAATCAAAGTAAAAATCATGACATAAATATTGTTCTCAATTATTGACAAAAGACGCATTTCTTTGGTAGCAGCGCCCGTCGCAATCGCCGTGTTCTCAATGCTGTACTTCGCAACACACCCTTCAATATTCCCTGGACTGTTAATCATACAATAAGTTTCAACCTGCGCGTTAAACAAATTAGACTCACCTAAAATCATGTACCAAAGCGAAAACGAAATAACAAAACCTAAAAAAAGCCACATAAACGCATAAATCGCATCCTTATGAACTTTCCAAACCGTAAAAAAACCCTCAACACTCTCATCTTCCTCTTCCTCTTGTTTTATCAAATAATACATGAACGGTAGTGAAAACATCACGCAAAAAGTCACAACAATCATTCCCGAAAACTTTGAAAGCACAATGTCTCCGGAAAAAAACCAGTCTACTAATAAAAGCGAGAGCGACCCATAAATCAGCCCAATAAAAAACATCTTCCACGCCCCTTTTTCAATTCTTTTTGGATTAATCAAAGATTCTAACATTCAATTAATAACCCAATCTTACTTTTAAATTTTTGTAATTCGAACAAACCCCATTACATAAATCTTTAAAAACTTCAACAATAAAAATATTCTATGGTAAAAATTGTCAGTCATGCTCAAGAAATAGAACAACAAAAACGAAGAATGAGTATTCTTGAAGAAGAAGTTAGAAACTATTCTGGCGGTTTGTTGCTATTCCTCATGAGTCAGTAGTTGCCGTATCTGCCAATAAAGAATCAAGAACTAATGGAGGCAGTTTATTTTATGTTCTTTCAGATGAACGGCAAGTAGCTCTTTTTGATCATAATTATTTCGAACAAGCTTCAAAAATTGCAAGTTCAATAGAACATTGTCTTGGTGAAAAGGAAAAGTGGGAATTGTATAAATATTACACTGAGTAAATTTTTTAAGCTGTTTTTCTTTATTGTTTTATGAACAAACAAAAAAAATTTAACCAGATTTTGAAAGATATAAAATCAATAAAAATACAAGGTGCAAGAAACGTTGCCAAGTCAGCTCTTCAGGCATATTTTTTAATTCCTACAAAATCTTCAATGAAAAAACTGCTAGCTTCAAGACCGACAGAGCCGATGATGCAGAACGTTTTAGATCTTGCCGACAAAATTCCAAAGAAACAAATCCTTGAGCACTTCGATTCTGCGCAGGAAAAAATAAATGAATTTGTTTTAAATCAAATAAAAAACAAAGACATAATTTTCACGCACTGCCATTCTACAAATGTTCTTAACTCTTTGATTTATGCAAAAAAGAAAGGAAAAAAATTTGAGGTTTACAACACAGAAACACGGCCTTTGCTACAAGGACACAAAACCGCAAAGCAATTAAGAAAAGCTGGTGTAAAAGTTACAATGTTTGTTGATTCAGCAGTCAGCGTTGCGTTGACAAAAGAGCAAGGAACAAAAAAAGTAACAAAAGTTGCCTTGGGAGCTGACGCAATAACAAAAAACGGCGTTGTCAA
>CAYQQA010000119.1:0-2605 GCA_964419805.1 Candidatus Woesearchaeota archaeon | reverse complement strand
CAAAAAGAACCAAAACAAAAGCCCCTCCCCTAAAAAAAGCAAAAAAAGATTGTCCCCCTCGATTCTTGTTCTCTATGTATCGCATTCGCTCATTTGATAGAACGCCACTAAAAATTACTCTCCGGTTTGCTTCGCAAATCCTCGGGGACGTTGCACTTTCGCTTCGCTCACCCTCATTTAACAGGCATTAAGAGGTTCGCTTCGTTGCACTCGCTCTCCCAAATTCAATTTCATCTCTGAAAATCTTCGCACCTCTGAACTGCGGTTCGAGGCTCAGATTTTCGAGGAAATTGAACTTTCCTTAATCGCGATGTTATGTCTAATTAAAATCACTTTTCTCTCCCACCCAATAGGAGAAGTTGTTGCTCTGTCCTTCGGACAAATTGTCTTTGCTCTCGCAAAGTTATTTTCTAGCGAGTTTCCACATTTCATCAAAATAGTTTCTTTGGTTTTCAGCCATTTCTTTACTTTTTATCACAACAGAAAATGGCTCTTTAGTCCAAGATTGTAAAACCACTTTGTCGTTATAGATAACAGTAGCAGTTGGAGACTCCAGCTCAATCGGCATAAATTTATATATTGTTAATTTTAGAGAAGATTTTATGTTTTTTACTTTTTTCCTTGCTTGTTTTGTATTATTATATATTATTTTCATCACAAGTTTTTGTTTTACTCTTTTCTTGTGCCATTCATCCATAAAAGCTGGGATTATTTCATAAGAAGAGCGGGAGCTTCCATATGCCAAAAATTCTTTAACATTGGAATTAAGAATATCGTTCATCATTGTCTTCATTCCTTCTGTCCCTTCATAAATTTCTACTTTCGGTCTTTTTGTCCCTTCTTTTTTGTAAATTGTTTCCAACTCATTCATTATCGAGGAAATTGCAGTTTCTTTTTCTCTTATAATACTAAGAAATTCTTTAGGCTGGACTGCAAGAAAATATTTTTTGTTGTCTTTTTTAGAATAAGAAATCAATCCTTTTTTGATTAAACGCTCCAAAATATCATAAACCAGTGTCCTTGGCAGATTGCCTTTTATCGCTATGTCACTTGCAGTTGCATCTCCCAGTTCCAAAGATGCGAGATAAACTTTAGATTCTTTTTCTGTCAATCCAAACTTTTCAAGACTTTCTATTAACTGATTCATGTAGTAAATAATTTACAGCCAATATTTAAATATTGTTATTTTTTAGCGTTACTATGGAAAGACAAAAATCAATAGATGATAAGACTAAGGAAGTTTTTAGTAACTGGAATTATACATCAGATTATTGTCTAGGAAGGGTCCATTTTGTAGGAAGGGTACGTAAGAAAGGTCAAGTCTTTGACAGAGATCGTCACTCTTTAGACGGCGGGAAGGATCTTAGAAGAATTTTAGATTCGGTTGATGGGACTGGTTCTTTTAGCATTATTCCAGAAGATAGCCATGAATTTTATGCTGGTGCTGAGTGTTCAGGAAACATTGAAAGTGTTACTTATTATAATCATAATTTACCGCCAATGGATGCTTCTCTCAATATCCCCTTTGAAGATTTTTTGAAAATTGGCGGGGCGGAGGTTATTAAAAGAGTTGTTCAGCTTTGTCCTGTAAACGAAAAAAGCAGATATTTAGCTTAAAATGATAAATATATTTTTGGCTCAGAGAGACTAATTTCTATCTTTTATTTCTTCTTCTCTCTCCAAAAGAACCTACCCACAACTTTCTTATTCAATGTTTATACCCAAAAACTTTATCATAATCTTTATGATTAAAAATATCCATTACAAAGTTGATAATTTCTAATTTGTTTCCAGTAATTGTATAAACTAATCTCCAACGATCAGCCAATTCAATCCGCCAGACATTTTCTGCATCATACTTTTTAGCATATTTATCAGGCAATTGCCTTTTTGGAACTTGATTTCCAGCAAAAGGATTTTTCTTAAGCAAATCAATAACTCTTTCCATTGACCTTAAAAGAGTTTGATGAAAAGAACCCTCAACTCCTTTCATCTTTTCCTCACCAACAATTCTGTTTAATTCTTGAAAAACTTCATCTGCTTCTTCGGATAGGCTAACTTTTATCTCTTTGTTTTCAAATATTATACCTCTCTCCCATTTTCAATCGCCTTTCTTAGCTTTGGACTTGGATTATAAATCCAAAGTATTCCTTTATGACTATCTATTATTAATCCTCTGTTTTCCATGTACTCAAGAATAAGATTAAGTGTTTGATGCATTATTTTATTTGGCAATCTTCTTTTTAGTTCTTCGCGACTAAGCATAGTATCGGCGTTTTTTAGTGCTTTCTCTACCATTAGCATGGTCTTCAAACTTGGATAGTGTATTATTTGTTCCATTTTATATGCCTTTATATTATAATTTATATGGACTTATATATAAATCTTTCGGTTTTCTGGAAAATCTTCTTTCTTAAAAAAGAAAGAAGCAAGGAATATCGCAACAACTTCTCGGATTTATTTTCCCATCCTGAAAAGTGATTTTAACTCAAAAATTCTGCGAATTTTTGCCACGCCCTGCAGGCTCTCGCAAGCTCGGGACAGATAACAGCGATTATCTGGGATTTCCTGCGAAAAATCCCCAAATTTCACTTCGTGAAACTTC
>CAYQQA010000118.1:0-2624 GCA_964419805.1 Candidatus Woesearchaeota archaeon | reverse complement strand
AGTCGTTGAGGTTTTTTGTGAACTTCAGTCAGAGGCAACGAAAAGAAGTTCTTGGTTGCTGGAATCTAAAAACCCGCAGGAGGTTTTTAATTATAACAATACTTAAAAACAAAAAAACTCTTCCATAAAAATGAAAAAAGAAGGTAAAGAAAAAACACTAATTCCCACAATAAAAAATTTAGCCGAACAATACGCAAGAAAAAACAGCTCAGAAACCATTTACAGCGAGCACATTCTTTACGCAATCCTGCAAGTTGGAGTAACAGCAAACACGTTTCTAAAACAAAATGATATATCACGAGAAGAAATAATGAGTAAGCTCGAAAAGCAAGTTGAGATTTATGAAAAACCAAATCCCCAAAAAAAAATCGAATACGCCAAATCTGCTAAAGAAATCCTACAGGGCGCTGAAAGAATCGCAACAAGACTTAATCAAGAACTAAAATCCGCGCATTTTATATATCCCTATTTTGAAAACTTCTCAATCCTCACACATTTCTTCAATTTAATGCATATCAAAGACACAAATTTCAAAGATAAAATATTAGAATATTTACAAAATTAACTCTTTTTATTTTTACTAACCCATCTAACTTTTCTTTTTTTCATCAACTTATTTTTCCTGCACTTTGAAGAACAAAAATTCAAAACATTTCCATCGTCAAGAACAAAAGTTAATCCCTTGTGAACTTCATAATCCTTCCCACAAAAACTGCATTTATTCATTTTTCTCTCTCCATAAAAGTCACCTCATAAACATTATCTTCATGTGTTAAGTCAAATCCATGATAACTATGACAAACTTTTCTATCCAAACCTTTTTTTCTCAAACCTTCAACCATTCCGAGGTCTCCAAAATAATCACCAGGATTTATCTCAGGATCTAAACTAAGAAGTGTCTTACCCAATTTTTCTTCATCGTCAAAACCCACCATTATGTGTAAACCCCCTTAGTAACTTTTGATTTAATTTTACGAGCTTCAATTTCGGTTTCCCTCAACATCAGAACATCCCCCAACCTCACCGGTCCTTTAACGTTCCGCCTCATACTCCTTCCTTTGTCTCTCCCCTCTTGCACAAGACATTTAACCTGAGTTATCTCACCTCTAAAACCAGTCCGTCCAATCAATTCCTGCACAACCGCCGGCACAGTCTTGCCTAAAATTTTTTCACTTCCCCTCGAACCGCCTTTCTTTGACTGCTGTTTTTGTAATTTATGTGTTTTTTGTGTTTTTGCCATTTTAATTTACCTTATTATTCAAATAAATATCTTCCCAATAAAACCCACAAACTTCATTACTAAAAAAAGCATCTACAACATTCCTTCCATTCACATCATAAACAAATGAAACTAAATCCATTAGATTAATTCCAATGGGACTTGTTTTAAAAAAAGCGTATCCTCTTGAAAAATCTTCTGAAACTAAAAACAATCCTCCTTTTTCCTTAAACATAAAACTCTTCAGATTTTCATCCCGCCCAAGATTAGTTCTGATTATTTCTCTCAGACCAGATAGAGTATTCGGAGAACTATCTAAACACTGCATTTCTTCAGAATCATTATATAAAATTGTTTCAAAATCCATTTATTCATCACCCCTAAATTGATAAGCATAGTCAGAATGACTCCTAAATACGCCTCTTTGAATTCTAGCTAATTGCAATTCTCTAGTCCATCTTGCGGGCCTTGACCCAAAAAGACCAGAATTATCTGCAGCATCCAAATACTTAATTTCCCTTTTCACTGTTTCGGTAGGATCCTCAGGATTTTCATATGATTCACAAACACTCGGTTGCCCGCAACAAACACTGCACCTATACTTTAATTTTTCTCCTCTAGGACTATCACTCTCTGAAAATCTCAACGAATTAAAATAAGAACACTTACCATCATCAGAACAAATCATATCAGGATTCCCTTTTTGTTTCAACCTTAAAATTCCAATCGCTAAGCTTGCCCTCCGTTCCTTACCAATAGTTATAGTTTCAGTTTCCATTTTATTACATCAATTTTTTCCATCAGCTATTTCAAACCAGCAACATCTCTTTCAGCTTCGCCTAAATCAATCACGGCAACAGATGAAGTCGCAACTCCCAACCCTGCAGCAATACCCAACTTTTGTTTATTGTCCGCCTCAACGCATTTTATATTTTTTTCTTTGCACAAAACAGGAATGTGCGCAACAATTTCCTTCGGGTCAACATCAACCGCATAAGCAACAAGTTTAGCAGTACCTCTCTCAATCGCCTTCGTCACTTCATTAGTTCCCTTCTCAATCTTGCCAGTTCTCTTCACCTTGTCTATTACAGTGTAAACATCCATTTTGGTTTAAGGTATTTAATTAGAACAAACCTCATGAATCTAAGATTCGTTCATCGGATATAATGAAGATAAAATATGGATTTATAAAGCTTTGCACAATATAATATTATGGAAAAGTTCAAATCAGAAAAACATTTAATAAACAAAATAGAAAAAGAGATTGCTAAAACAAACAAAAAGAAAATATATTTCTTTACAGGTCATTTTCCAATAATTTACAAAAAACAAAGTGCTCTCGAAGATTTTAAAATTTGGGAAATTTTTTCAAAGTATTCCTTAGAAATCGCATGCAAACTTGCCA
>CAYQQA010000117.1:0-2651 GCA_964419805.1 Candidatus Woesearchaeota archaeon | reverse complement strand
AGGATAATTCTCTTTTTTCGCAGAATTAAGTATAGAGTGATATCTTAAAAAATGAGTCCAGTATGTTGAAATGCCGATACTGTGCAACGCTTTTTCTTTAGCTAAGTCAATTATCAATTTAGTTTTGTGAATTGTGTCATTCCCGCCTATTTCTTTTATTTTTTTTTCAGAAACTCCTGAAGCAACCATTAAATCGTATATAGCTTTTCTCTGCGATTTTTCATAATCTAATCCTCCAAGAGTCCCGGTCGGAACCCAAAGCCCACAATAATTTTCAACTTTCAAAAAATCTTCTTTAACTCTTGTAATTGCATCAAGTGTTCTTTTCTTGTCTATCTCTCTCGACGGTCCTGTAGAAATCATTACTGCATCATAATAATTCTTTCCCATAGAAACCCACCTATCTTTATCTTTAAAAACCTTTTCCCACTACAACAATCCTTATAAATCTTGCAATATTCCTGAAAACATGGATGACATTTATGAAAAGAGTGATTCTGTGCTTTCTGATTTATCGCCAGAGCTTAAAGAAATAGATAAAGAGTTAGCAGAACTTATAAAAAAACAAACTGCAAAAATTAAAGTCATCGGCATCGGCGGAGGAGGAAATAATTCTCTAAGTAGAATGAGGGAAATAGGAATTAAGGGAGGAGAATTAATCGCAGTAAACACAGACGCGCAGGATTTGTTGTACGCAAATGCTGACCAGAAAATTTTGATAGGCAGAGAATTAACTCAAGGTCTCGGTGCAGGAAGCAATCCAAAAGTCGGGCAGGAAGCTGCGAAAGAATCTGAATCAGAAATAAAGAAAAAAATTTCAGGTTCTGACATGATTTTCATAACGTGCGGACTCGGCGGCGGAACAGGAACGGGCGCTGCGCCGGTAATATCAGGACTTGCAAAAAAACAAGGCGCTTTAACAATCGGCATCGTGACTTTGCCTTTCACCATTGAAGGAAGAAAAAGAATTGAAAACGCAATGGACGGACTGGAAAGAATGGAAGCAACCGCTGACACTTTAATTGTAATTCCCAACGACAAACTTTTAGAGCTCGCACCAGATTTGCCATTGCACACAGCTTTCAAAATTGCTGACGAAATACTAACCAATGCTGTTAAAGGAGTCACAGAACTTGTAACAACATCCGGTTTGGTGAATTTGGATTTTGCAGACATCAAAGCAGTAATGGTAAACGGCGGAGTATCTTTAATTGGAATGGGCGAAGCAGACAGTCAAAACCGCGCTCTTGAATCTGTTGAAAAAGCACTTCAAAATCCCCTTCTCGATGTCGACGTTTCGAATTCCACAGGCGCTTTAGTAAACATTGTCGGTGGCCCAGACATGAGTTTAGACGAATGCAAATCAATAATAGAATATGTCGGCGACAAATTAAGCCCTGACGCGAAAATGATTTGGGGTGCGCAAATAGCTCCGGACATGGACAAATCAATCAGAGTTCTCTTAATTGTAACTGGAGTAAAAAGCTCGCAAATTCTCGGCCATGGCGAAGACATCGAAAGTCTCAAACACCGTGAAATCGAAGAAGAATTAGGAATCGAGTTTATAGAGTAATTAACAAACTCTTCCTTTATATTTTTCTCTGGCTTTCTTTTTGCCTTCCGCCCCAGTAACCATGTTCCCATATTTCGCAACACTTGCAACAGAAATATTCATTCCAAAACCGCTGAGTTTTTCTGCAATTTCTTTGTTAGAAACTCCTGCAACATACATATCTCTCAAAGTTTCCCAGAACAAATCAGAAGCATACTCGGCATTAAATCTCGAAACTATTTTTTCCTGCCCTACATTTGATTTGATCCCTGCGTTAACATAATTTTTTATTCTCTTAATTTTATCAATATCTTCACCGTTTCCATAATTCTCTTCTGTTTTTTCTAAGTCAAAATAACTTCCAGAACCAGCATGTCCGATAACACTCTCAATTGTTTTTGAATTTTCGTTTAAACCATAGTCATTTCTTAACAAACCTTCTATAAGCCCTCTTTCTTTTTTATTAGAGTACTTCAACTCCATCTTGACTGACTCAAGAAAACTAACTTTGTCATCTTTTTCAATTCCTGCGAAAAGTCGTAATTTGTCCTCGGAGTCAACAACTTTTTTAGGAATTTTCAAAACACCTTTATTGTTAACTAAAAAATTTAAATCAGTATTGTAAAATTTTCCATCTTTCTCTTTCAAAATCGTCACGCCGTAAACCACAGAATCGTTTGGCAAAATTTCTAAATCATACTCCACAAAATTTCCGCAAATTTTTCCATCCGCTAAAAAAGAATCTTTTCCAATTTCCTTTACTCCGCTCTCAAGCAAAGGCTGTTTTTGAAGCAAGTAAGGTTTCTTAACTCCATTTTTTTTCTCAGCCACTTCAATTTTCCTCTCAACAGGTTCAAACATCTTCTCTTCCAATGTTGTGTCTTTTTCCACAAAATCTTCAAATTCCAAAGGATTTGTTTCAGTTGTAACAACCATGCTGTCTCCAGGAGCTAAAGGGCTTACATAATTTGGTTTTTCAGGAATTCCTATTAAACCCACTATTCCTGCACCAACAGCAATGGACAACGGAGCCAAAACCCTTTTCCATTTTAATCTAGGGGATAAACGTTTTTTGGTATGTGTTGGATCTTCCGGTTCA
>CAYQQA010000116.1:0-2664 GCA_964419805.1 Candidatus Woesearchaeota archaeon | reverse complement strand
CCGACAATTTTCACTTCTTTACCATAGGCAATTTCTTTTTCAACAGCGTAGGGGGCGGGGGTGGAGTATTGTAATGAATACTCTACAAAATTTGCATTGATTACAATTTCTTTGAAATCATTTTTTTCAATAATATCAAAATTGGTTTCATTAGTTGTATCATTAGGGTTTTCAATTACAGCCCCTGTAATTCCTAAATTGAAATTAGTGTCATTGGACTCTTCTGTTTCATTAGTTGCATTTTGTGCTGTAACTGATTTTTCATCTTTTATTGGTTTTGAATTGATTACTTTGATTTTAATTTTTTCAGATTCTTTTGGAATTTGGGTTTTGAATTCTCCTTTTTTTCCAGGTTTTATTATTTTTGTCCATTGTACAGGTTCTCCTAGAACAGCTTGGGATTGGATAATTGAGGCTTCAGAAATATTTGTTTGGTTGAACTCTGTTTTGTTTTCTAAAGTAACATTTTGAATAGTTTCATTTGTTTCAACATGAATTTCTTTTTCAAAGGTGACGAGAATATTTTCTTCATAGACAAAATTTACTGTCAATGTTCCTTCTTTTGCTCCTAAATTTAAATCTGAAAAACTTATTGGAATGTAATAAAGTTCATTTTGCAAATACTCTTCTCCAAAGCCGCTTTCAATTTCAGAATAATCTGTTTTTACGAGTGTTTCTGTGCCTTGTGTTTCAGTGAATACTTTGTCTTCACCGAATACAATTTCAATTTTCTCACCTTCATTTAATTCAATTGAAAATGGATTTTTTTTTGAAGTTGTGGCAGTAATTAGGTTTTCATCTTCAGAGACGATTTCCCCTGTTATTGGACTTCCGCTTTCTGGCTCGCTGGTTTCTGGAGAGGTTTCAGGAGTAGAGGGTTCGGAGGATGGTTCTTCGCTGGCTGAATTTTCTGTATTCGTTTCTTCTGTCGAAGTTTGGGCGGTTTCTTCAGAAGAAGTTTCAGAAGGAGTTTCTTCAGTTGGGGTTTCTGTAGGATCTTCTTCGTTTGTTGTTTGAGAAGGTTCTTCAGTTGGCTCTTCTGTGAGGATTTCTTGTGTTGGCTCAGGATTTTCTTCAGAAGGAGTTTCTTCAGGAGGGTTTTTAGAAGGTTCGGTTGTATTTTCAGAGGTTTCATTTATTTCTGGCTCGGTCACATTTACTGAAACATCTACCTCTCCTTCACTTACGTTTTCTGTTTGGTTTGATGCGTTTGAGATGGATGTTTCTGTTTCTTCAGAAGTCTCGTTCGTTGAATCTCCAGAGATAAGGGGTTTGTATTCGGAGGTTATGTCATTCCCTAATTCGTCAAGTATTTTGTAACTGAATGTTACTTTTGGGAAAATTTCTTTAGATCCTGCTACGCCGAAGCCTTCCCCTTCTCCCAAATTTTCAAATCCTTCAATGTAAAAATCTCCTATTGATGATTCTTCTGATACAATGTCTTTTAGAGTAAACTCTTTTACGTTATCTGCATTTTTTACTTTAACTATTGAATTTGATGGAAAAAATTCGCCATGTTTTAAGATTAGTCTTAGGTTTCCTGAGATTTGTTCTCCCTGCAAATAAACATCTTTTAATTCAGCTGATACTTTTCCTGTTGCAGAGAAGTTAATTAAGTAAACTAAGTTTATTGTTAACACAACCGCTAAGATTGAAAGAAAAATAATTGCTAATAAGTATTTATTTTTGTTTTTTTCGACGTGTTTTCCATGATAAGTTGTTGTTACCCTACCATTTTTTTTAACATTGTGATAAAGGTAAGGGCCGTAAACTTTTTCGCCTCTTTTAATATATTTTTTATAAACCACTTTTCCCCTTTTTCTCCAGAAAATATAAATAAATAAGGGTAGGGTAACTATTTAAATATTGTGGGAAGATTTATTTTAAGGAATTGTAATGTTAAAATTATAAAATTCCATTTTATGCAATAAAATATTTAGGGGAACCAAATTCTTTTCACGTCCGGGACAAAAATCTCCCCACTTCTCTTATATGAATGGGGAAGGTGATAGTGAGTTCCAATTCTTGGACCAGAAATAAAACTAGCAATACTTCTTTCCACATCTGCAGCAAAAACATTTTTTCCAAAATTTTTTGTTTCTAAATCTTTTGTCTTCAAAGTTAAGGAAGTGTAGTAAGCAATATTTTTTGGAGGGGTATTATCTTTACGAGAACGATGTTCATAATTTACTAGATGCAATCTAAAATCGAATAAACCGACACTATATTCACCAAAATGAGATAACACCCTATATTTTTTACGCTTAAAAAAATTAATTTGCCCCCTCTGATAATGAACCTTTTTTAAATACTTTCCAATATCAATTCCCTTAATAGTAGCTGACATAAAGAATAGGCTAGCATAAAGATCCTCCCATTTATATCTTTTAAGGACGCCCCCTACCATCTCCTTAACCATTTTTCTGTTTACCCCCATAGAAACTTCATATTCTTCACACTCCAAAAAGGGAATATTTCTTAAATCTGCCATATTTGATATGAAAAAGAAATATTTATTAAATTATCTAATCTATTTTAATCTAAAATAGAAATATTTATATATTCTAGTTAATAATGAACGAATATGATTAATTTAAATAAGAAAGATATACAGATACTTTCTTTACTGGATAAAAACAGCAGAATTTCCATAAGTAAATTAGC
>CAYQQA010000115.1:0-2672 GCA_964419805.1 Candidatus Woesearchaeota archaeon | reverse complement strand
TTTGTGAATATTACTGAGAAGGTTCGTGAAGCTGTTAGGGAAAGTGGAGTGCATGATGGTTTGGTTTTGGTCAATGCGATGCACATAACTGCCTCGGTTTTTATTAATGATAATGAGTCAGGACTTTTGAAAGATTTTAGAAAATGGCTTGAGAAACTTGCGCCAATGGGCGAGGATTTGTGGCAACATAATTTGACTGGCGAGGACAATGCTTACGCGCATTTGTGGAGGACAATTATGGGAAGGGAATCTGTTATTGCAATCAGCGATGGAGATTTGGATTTAGGTCCTTGGGAGGCTGTTTTTTACGGGGAATTTGACGGGCAGAGGAATAAGAGAATTATGGTGAAGGTTTTGGGGTGTGGAAAAGTTTAAGTGATACAATGTATTCTATTTAATACAATGAATAAGACTATAACAACGAGATTGCCCAAAGAATTTGTAACAAGATTAAAAGAAATTTCAAATATAGAACATGTCAAACAAAAATAATTGGATTCCCAAAGAAATGGAGAAAACAGTTGCTACTGGTTTGGCTAGTTTACTTTTTGGAGTAATTGTTAATATTGGATTATTTTTTGGTGAGCTGAGTGGGGGTGTGAAATTTGAAGTATGGAAGGAAAAGAATAGAAGGACTTATTCAACTGAATGTTATGATTCTCTTGGAAATAAAGTCCGCTTGCTCAGATATGATGGACCAGTCACTCTTTGCGAAATTGAAGAGGATCCTGCAATTTGTAGTTGCAATTATGTAGAAAAACTTCTCAACCCTTATTCCGATAATGTCTTTCAAAGCCGATGAGTATCATTGCGCCGAAAATGACGGCGACGAAAACGTATATGAATGTGTTTCGTTTTATGTAACTTAGTATTGCGACGTCTGATTCTGCATCTGGACTCACACCGCCGGTGATACCCGTTCTTTGAGAGATTGATTCGTCGATTGCGCCGATTACGTTTCCGGTTCCAGCTAACTGTACGCTTGAACGGGTTAAAGTGTTTTTTCCATCGGTGACCTTTAAATTGTAATTGCCATCTGGCGCTATAAGTCTATACTTTACAGATTCTCCCGGCTCGAGGTTTGGCTCTTTAATTCCTTCTGTTTCACCTATTGTGATTGTAATTTTTCTGCCATAAATTGTGTTTCCGTTGTTTGTCACGATTAAAATGTTTCCGTCGACCGAAAAATCTATTTTTTCTTTTTCACTGATGTAAAAAAATCCGAATGCTTCAAGTCCTTGGTAGGATGCAGTTATTGTGCCTTGTCCTGCGCTTGCCTCGGAGAATTCTTTTGTTGTAATACTATTTGATTGTGAATTAATTCTTTCAATTTTATTTTCAGAATCTTCTATTATTACGTTTAGGTTATCCTTAATTAATTCTCCTGAATCATCTTTGAGCGAAATTTTGAAAGTTATTGGCTCTCCTGCTGAGAATTCTGCGTTTTCTGGGATGAAATCTATGCTTATTGATGTTGCGGAAACTGTTGAAATAACTATTAAAAATATGAATATACAGAATATTGTTTTTCTCATGGTTTGTGAAGGTAATTTTGTTATTTAAACGTTTTTATTTCTTTGAGATTTTATGGATGTTACCTTTTATATTTTGGTAGTTTACATATTTTTATTTATATTTACTTATTTGTATGATGTTTATGTATATTTTTATACAAATAAGTAAAATGGTTGCGAAGTATGGATAGGTTTATAAAACTTGAATTCATTGGTTGTTTGAGGTTTTAATGGGGAAAAAGAAGGTGACTTTAAGTCTTGAAGAGAAGGAGTATTCTAAGTTCAAGAAATATTGTGAGAATAATGCTATGAATTTTTCTAAGAAAATAGATCTTTTGATAAAGGATTTTTTGAGAAGCGAGAAAATGTTGGGTGTTTTTTTAGGTGTTTTTTTACTCACTTTTGTTTTTGCTGGAAATGTTGGGGATGATTTTTCGGGAGACTTTGATTTAGGAAATTATACGAATACCACTTGGAATGGTAGTGCTGTGGTTTTGTTTGGAAATAATCTGACCGGGATTTTTGAGAGCAGAGTTTTTGATGCTGGAATAAAAGTTAATTGGACTAATTTCTCATGGATAACCACACCTAGCACTTATTTTGAAAGGACAATTTTTAATCCTACTTATGCTGAAGATGAGTTTGGAGGGGATATCACAAGTGATGTTGAAAGTTTAGATGGTTCAACAACTTGGGAGAGGGTTGAAGTTCAGTCTTGGGATAATTCTCTTGCTAGTAGTGATATTGTTGATAAAGTTTTTGGATACTGCCATGTTTTTTATTATGATTCTGGGGCGGATATTGG
Source organism: Candidatus Woesearchaeota archaeon (assembly GCA_964419805.1). GTDB lineage: Archaea > Nanobdellota > Nanobdellia > Pacearchaeales > GW2011-AR1 > CAYQQA01. The sequence continues at coordinate 353 of CAYQQA010000115.1, read as the reverse complement.
TTTTCAGGTTTCTACAGATAATGGGGTTAGTTGGAGTAGTGAAGGATGTGTTCAGTCAATTGTTGCAGAGAGAGCTTCATACAGATGCGATTTAACAGAAAATTTTGGGGTAAATGATGTGACAGAATTGAATAATCTTGATTTTAGATGCACTTTTCCAACTGAATCTGAGAGTGCTTGGTACTCTAGTGATTGGGCACATTTGTTAGTTTATTATAATTCAACAGTGTTTTGGAACAATTCTGGAGTAAACTTAACTAGAAATTCTTATTTTTTTGGAGTAGATAGTGGAGGGGATGTTTTTAATTCAAATGACACTGGATTTTTATGGAGGCAAACAGCAGATAATTTTG
>CAYQQA010000114.1:0-2688 GCA_964419805.1 Candidatus Woesearchaeota archaeon | reverse complement strand
TGTATCATCTCGGTCGCGGGTTATTTTCACATAACTTCTCGAAAAATCATTCACAACAAAATCCGAAATCGCTTCAAAAGGTTTGTCAATCAAAAAATTATCCAAACTCGTAGTCGTTTTCTTTATCAAAGTATTAAGTCTCGACAAAATCCATTTATCTTCTACATTTTTTTTACATTTCTTGTCGGGAAGCTGAGAATAATATCTACACAAATTAAATAAAACATTCAAAAAAGGAATTACAGATTCTTTCATTAATTGAAACGAAAATCTTTTTTGGTTTCCTGCATCTGAAGTACAAAATTGGAGCCTTATCGCATCGACACCTGCTTTATTAATTATTTCTCCAGGCTTTATAATATTGCCTTTTGATTTAGACATTTTTTCCCCTTTCTCGTCGACAACGTGCCCTGCACAAATAACATTTTTATAGGCAGGCTTTCCAAAAAGTGCGGTTCCTAAAACATGCAAAGTATAAAACCAACCACGAGTCTGATCTATCGCTTCTGCTATAAAATCATAAGGAAATCTTTTCTCAAATTCTTTTTTATTTTCAAAAGGATAATGGAACTGTGCAAAACTAGCACTACCCGAATCGTACCAGCAGTCAATCACGTCAGGAATTCTTTCCATTAACCTTCCACAAGAACATTTTAACTTTACTTTATCTATCCACGGCTTATGCAAATCAATTTTCCCAGATATTTTCTTATTAGAACACTTTTTCAATTCATCAACACTGCCGATAATTTTTTCCTCACCGCAAGAACATTTCCAAATCGGAAGTGGGGTCCCCCAAAACTTGAATCTTGACAAAGCCCAGTCAATCGAATTTTCAAGCCATTTTCCAAACCTACCGTCTCTAATATGCTTCGGCTCCCAATTTATTTTTTTGTTTTGTTTTACAAGTTCACTTTTAATTTTGCTTACTTTAATAAACCATGAATTAATTCCATAATACAAAAGTGGAGAATTACATCTCCAGCAAAAAGGATAACTATGTGTTATGCTCTCAGTTTTGAAAAGCAAATGACGTTGTTTTAAATCTTCAATTATTTCCTTCTCCGCAGATTTCACAAATTTATCTTTGAACATTGGAACGATGTCTAAAAACTTTCCGTCCTGCCCAACAGTGTGAACCGCAGGAAGCCCTTCTTTTAACCCAAGGTCATAATCGTCAATTCCATACATTACAGCTGTATGAACAATTCCAGTCCCATCTTCAGAAGTCACAAAATCTGCCGAGACTATTTTATGCGAATTCTCATTTTGAGTTTCCCTAATATCAAACAACGGCTCGTATTTTATTCCAACCAAATCTTTTCCTTTCAATTCCTCAAGAATTTTGAATTTTCCTTTTATTAAATTTAATTTTTCTTTCCCGAGAATAATTTTATCTCCGTCAGAGAGCTGAACTTTTACATATTTTATTTTAGGTCCAACAGCAAGTGCAACATTTCCTGGTAAAGTCCAAGGAGTTGTTGTCCATGCTAAAAAATATTCACCTTTTTTTTCTTTCAATCTAAATGCAATATAAACTGAAGCTTCACTGACATCCTTGTAACCCTGCGCGACTTCGTGGCTTGACAAAGGAGTGCCACACCGAGGACAAAACGGAACAACTTTGTAACCCTCGTATAAAAGTTTTTTTTCATAAAGCTCCTTCAAACTCCACCAAACACTTTCTATATAATTATTATCCAGCGTTATATAAGGATCTTTTAAGTCTATCCAATAACCTAATTCGTCAGTTGATTGATTCCAATCTTCAATGTTGCTGAAAACACTTTTTTTTGCTTTGTCTATAAATTTTGCAACACCGTATTTTACAATGTCCTTTTTGTCTTTTAATCCAAGTGCTTTTTCAACCTGAACTTCAACAGGCAAACCATGGCAATCCCACCCTCCTTTTCTCGGCACTGAAAAACCATTCATAAATTTGAATTTACAAATTATATCTTTAAAAGTTCTAACCTCGAGATGGTGCAAACCAGGCGGAGCGTTCGCCGTCGGCGGTCCCTCTAAAAAAGAAAATAACGGTCTGTCAGAAACATTCTGCACAGCTTTGCTAATTTCCTTTTCTTTCTTTTTCCAAATCTCACGAGCTTGTTTTTCAATTTCTTTGAAATTATACATATTCAATAAAGAAGAAATATATTTTTAAAGGTTCTTGATAACTCAATCACACAATTCAACGATCTCTCCTAAGCCTTTCAACATCATCTAAATAGCTGACTGGAAATTTCGCAAAAACATATCTTATTTTTATGTTTTCGCCTTCAACAACAATCGGTTTTACTTCACTCTTATCCCACAAAATACCAACTAAAGCGTCTTGATATTCTCTCTTTTCAAAAACTTGACCTGATTTTTCCGTAGTCGAAATTACACTAATTAACCGCCATCCTTGGTTCCTTTTCCCAAGATATTTGTTAGCAGTTTCATAATTCCCAGTATCCCTTACTTCTATAGCTTCTGAAATATCTAACCTGCATTTCAATTCAATTCCTGATTGTTTTCCCATTTTAAGAGAGTAAATTTACAGTTTAAAAAGATTATTGTATAAAATTTCTCACAAAACCCTCCAAAAATTCTTCCTCAATAAAATGCAATTTGTCGGGAATAATTATACAATAAGGCTTTTTTATTTTTAGATTTTTTAGATTTTCAATTTTATCATAATAAAGC
>CAYQQA010000113.1:0-2716 GCA_964419805.1 Candidatus Woesearchaeota archaeon | reverse complement strand
GCCCTAAAGGGTTGACGCTTCGCGTCAACTTCTCGCTCCGCTTGAAGCTGGGTGTCCTCTCGTTTTACGCATGGTGCAACTCTTGGTTTTTCACATATTCAAAATCAACTTGATAATTACTCTCGCCAATTCCGTCACAAAAATATCCTTCTGTCCAAAAATTCCCTCAAGGATATCTCTTTCTCAAATTCGGACAAAGGCGAAACAAAATGTAAGAAGACAAACCTTTAATTATCTGAAGCGCTTTCGCGTCCGCCATCGTCCTCGGAACGTCGACAATCATGTGCACGTGATCGCCCATAACTTTAATTATTTCGACGGTGATTTCGTGTTTTTTGCACGCCTCCTCAATCGCAACCTTGCAGTAAACTTTCAAAAAATCTTTTCCCATAATTTTGTAGCGATACTTTGGTGTGATTTGAATATGCTTTCGATTTCCGCCAACAAAGCTCCGACTATGTTTGTACATTTTATCCTCCAAAAAGTTTTTATTTGAGAAAGCTCTGACTATGCCAGAGTTTTACAGTGGCCGAACATCACGGCTACTTTTTTATTAATATTTTTAGAAATAAAAATTAAACACAATTCATCTCACCACTAAAGTGGTGAGGGTTCTTACGCGGTTCTAAAACCAAACTCAACGTTTTTTCCGAACCAAAATAATCAGAACTATCGCGAGAACAATCAAAAGAACAATCAAACCAAGAATTACCTCAAGAAGTGAACTACCCGACACCGGTTTTTCCTCGACAATTACGTTAAAAGAAACGAGCCAACCAGTTCCCAAAACAACCATTCCCTCAGTCCCGTCTACAATTGTTTTAGCTTCCAACTCAATTCTCTGAACTCCACCATTGTAATCTTCTGGAATTTTTATTTTCAAAGGAATCATTGTATCATGCGTTCCTGCTTCTGCAACATAAATAGTTTCCTCAAGAGTTGCAATGTTTGAACCTTGTTTAAGAGAAAGCTCTACAACTATATCTTCATTCCCAACCATATTTTGAAGATTGAAATTAACAGTTTTTGTTTCTCCATAATTCATATACAAAGGATGGTCTTTCCAATAAGGTGACACAATTCCTGCAGAGCTTACTAAACCCGTGAGAACTATGAACAATGCAATCGCTGAAATTATTTTTTGTTTCATTTTAATATAATATCACCCAACTATCCCCAAAACTAGGTTCTGTTGTTGAGTATTGCTGTGACTGAACATTTGGAACAAGCGTTAGACAGTAATAAAGTTCTTCCGTTCCGACAGGACCTCTATTTGCATCGGTACCGGAGATTGAAGTTGACACGCCGTCGACTAAAGCTGTTTCAGAGTTAGAACCACCTGTGCACTCTACGCCTGAGCCGGTTTCTACGTCCGCGACAAAATTTGCTGCAGGAATTGATTCAGAATTGTCTGACAATCCGTATAAATTATAACCTTGAATTGAGATTGCGCCGTCGTAATTTCCTTTGTTTATTACAGTAGTTGGGTCGTCAGTTGCTTCTTGGTTTGTTGCCAATGTTGAAACAGAGCCGAAGCTTATTGAGTTTGGCGAGATTATCATTGCTTTTAATTCAGCGTAGCCGAAGGTTTCAGAAGTGTCTGGCGTTGCAGAGTTCGTGTCCAAATCATTTGCGTTTATTGTTGCTGTCCACGTTCCTGCGTCTGCGTAATATTCCATATCAACTGAGCATGAGTAATTTGCCGTTGTTCCATCAATGTCATTTACCCACGCGCACAATCCACTCCGCGTTGTTTCGCCGATTAAATCAAAATCCGCCGTAACACTTGAATCATCTAAATTATCAACACCATTTGCATCAGAAACATGAACTTCAAAAACCACAAAAATTGTTGTATCTTCAACCGGAAGTACAGGGTTTCCCCCATTAATATTTTGAACAAAAACAATGCTTGGCGGAAGTCCTGAAACAGTCACAGAAACATCCTGAGGCTGCAAAGGAACTTTACCCGTTTTTTTAAACAAATCATCAATAAAACTCGCAGAAGCAAAAGATACAAACAAAACCGCAACTGACAAAAAACAAATTGATAAATTTTTAAAAGGCCCTTTAGCGCACGAAAAATTTAAAAGACTAACCTAAGCTATGAAAAAAAATAAAAACAAATCCATAATCTATGTATTAAGTGGCTGGCTAAAAAAAAATAAAGACAAGTGGCACACCGTTAATTATCTTGAAAAAGTTACACCAAAGGAAGCTGGTGAATTATATGGTGACAGATTAAGAGTTGTTGCCGCATCATATCTTTATTATAAAGATTCAGAAGTTAAAATCATTACCTCCGGGGGCGGAGGATTTCTTTCTCAAGTAAAAAGCGCTCCCAATGCTTCCCGTGTTATGAAGAGTGAATTAATAGAGCTCGGCGTGCCAGCCGGGAAAATTATACAGGAAAATAAATCAGGCAACACCTATGAACAACTACTTACGTTAAAAAAATTAATTAAGAAATTAAAACCAGCTCAAATAATAATTTTAAGCAATACATATCACCTGCCAAGAATTAAAGCCATGATAAAATATTTGCCCGAGCTTAAAGGGCTTTCTGGGATAATTTTTAAATCAGCCGAGAGTATTTGTCTCAAATATGACAGAAAAAAATGGCAGTCGGTTATAGATAGGGCAAACAAAAGTCAACAAATGAAAAACACCATTAAAATTGAGAAAAATGGTATTAATCAGCTAAAAGAGGGAACAT
>CAYQQA010000112.1:0-2728 GCA_964419805.1 Candidatus Woesearchaeota archaeon | reverse complement strand
CCCGGGTTCGAATCCCGGTCGGGGCGTTAAGCCTTGTTGACCGGGCGTTGAAATATAAGTTAAATTTTAAATGCAGGTCTAAAAGATAATACTATGTGCTCGTGTTTATTTATTCGGCCTTTTACATGTGCATTCATCCAACTAAAAGTTGGGATTGGATATTTACCAAAAAATCCCCAATTAAAAATAGGAATTTGTTCTTTATCCGGATAATCTCCTGGAGGCCACCATTCAATCATTCTTTCTTTGATATAGGGTTCATCTTTAACTTTGTATTTTTGAGGCACTGTGGTAGGAAGTGCATAATCAGGATATAAAATAGGAAAACCCGAATAATCTGTATGGCCCATATCACATACAACTTCTCTCATAGGCCAATGAGGCTTAAAGGAATAATTTACATAATCCTCTAGAACTTTGTCACGAATATAATATTTCTCTAAAGGTTTAAGATTACGCCACTCACCTATATTCAAAGGATCTAAATTTCCATCATAATTAAAGATATTTCCACTATAAATTGCCCCAGGAGGATGGCTTCTCCATCTACGCTCGCTATGATCTCGCTCCACCATTTCTGACCAATAATCATTAAACGTTTCAGGACAATCTTGTTTTTGTTTAATAATCTCTTTTATTTTTTCTGAATCTTCAATATAAAAAGGATTGATTTGCCCCAACAAATTTTTTAACTCTTCCTTTCTAAGAATATTTCCCCTTCCATCATAAATGTTAATTCCTTCGTTGTATCCTCTTTGCAAATAAATATAATAATCTAAAAAATCTCTAATTGTGGGAAAAGCAAAACCTTCTTTTTGCAATCTTTTTCCCGCTTCTAACCACCCTATATCTGTTTCTATGGTGCTTTTGCATATCTTCATAGAAGGCCTGGTTTCTATTTTGGGTTCGTCGGGAGGAATTGGATGAATATGACTTCGTGCAGGTAAAATTACATAATCTTCCAATTTTCTTGAAATTTTCATTTTCCTTTCTCCATTAATTTCCTAATTTTATTTTCTATTCCCTCTCTAAATTTTACAACTTGTAATTTCTCGGCTCTTGGAAAATCATTTAAAGGAGAATAAAAACAAGTCATAACCTTAACATTTTTGGCTTTGCTAGGAGTAGGATAACCTAAATCCGGTTCAAATTCGCAAGGACCGTCATAACGATATTTCAAATCTCCAATTAATAAAACTCTAGTATTAAAATCATCCTCAAAAGAATAACCCAAAAAATACTTCTTAATTTCAAATTCCTTTCCAATATCTTGAGACGAACCTTTCCCATGGGGGATCTTATGCCTTTCTGAGAACCTAATTCCTTCAAGATTATTATGCGACAAACTAGCCATATCTAAAAAATCACACAAATCTTTTTCTTTTTTATCTTCATAAATGATCCTTCCACGATAATACCCTTTAGGCAAAACCAACCTAGTTTTAAGAGTTTTTAATAAGTTCATTTTGTCTCTCCTTTGAAGTATATTTTTTAGTTGTTTCACATGTAAGACACATTGGTCTACCCCTTTCATAAAATTCATTCGGAGTGAGTTTTATTATGTGGTGGTCGGATTCACCTGGAATTTTCGAATAAAGATTGTAGTATACGTCAAGAATAAGGCCATCCTCAATTTCTCCATACTTTTGTATACTAAATCGGCCCTCCTTATCAAGCAAATCTAAAAACTCTTCAAAATTCCCACAAACGAAGGGGAAACTTTCTGGGTTATATAAATCGTCCAAATTAAATTTCTTTCCTTCAAATTTAAGAGCTATGTATTTTAAGTTAAACCGATGAGATTCTTTCTCTATCAATGTTTGATCTTCTATTTCTCTCATTTTATATTCTCCATAAATTTATTCATTACTCTTGCATACTCCTCTTTGTCTTTTAAACTATTGTCATCAATATTATGACGATTTTATAGAAAGATTTATAAGGAAATGAGAGTAAATACTAATATGCAGGAAATACTAGAGAAAATAGGATTATCTAAAAATGAAGCTAAAATCTATTTAGTATTACTAGATCTAGGAGTAACTTCATCTAAAAACATAATAGAAAAAACAAATTTGCATAGGCAAGTAGTTTATGATTCTTTAGATTTGCTTATAAAAAAAGGACTGGTTTCGTTTGTAATAAAAGCAAACAGAAAGTATTTCAAAGCATCTGATCCTAAAACCTTTTTTGAATATTTCAATAATAAAGAAAAAGAAATTAACAAAAAAAAACAAGAGTTTAAGGAAATTCTTCCAAAACTTATAACAAAAAGAAATTCTAGTAAAGAAACACAAGAAACAACAATTTTTCAAGGAAATAAAGGTATTAAATCTCTTTTAGATGATATGTTAAATAGAAAAAATGAGATTCTAACAATAGGGGCTTCTGATGTAAAAGCAGAAGCGTTTCAATATCATCTTAAATTTAATCTTCCATTATTCCATAAAATAAGAGAAAAAAAGAAGTTTCCCCTTAGAATTTTATTAAGTGAGGATATGAAAACAAGAGTGAAAGAATTAAATAAATTAAAGCAAACAAAAGCTAAAACTCTTCCTAGAGAATTTACTTCAAATTCTTCTACAAATATTTATGGAGATAAGGTATCAATCATTATGTGGGGTTCTCAACCTTTTGGAATATTAATAAAGAGCAAGGAAATCGCGATTGCTCAAAAGAAGCATTTTGAGTTGCTTTGGAAAACAGCAAAAAATAACATGTAAACTTT
>CAYQQA010000111.1:0-2732 GCA_964419805.1 Candidatus Woesearchaeota archaeon | reverse complement strand
TATTGTCTGCAACCACCAGTCAAAGACTGGTGGAATTCTCACGCTACGCGCGAATAAATAAATTATGGGTTTAAAAAAATTTATGTTTTTAGTGAATTTGTGGTATCCTCTATTAATGTCCCCTCGGTGATTTAAGTTGTTTATCATTTTTATGTCTTTCTCATCTTCTCTAGGAAAGCTTGATATGGAGTTCGGAGCTTTCCATTAGTCAACCCAAAATGTGGTCGTTTGTAATTGTAATGTTCAACTGCCTTATCCAAACTCCCAAGTTGCTTCCACAATTGTTTTATTGTCCCATTAAGCCTCTCTAACTTGCCATTTCCTTGAGGATATCTAACCTTTGTAAAGATTTGTTTTATCCCAAGTTTTTTAACTTCCTTCTGGAAATCTGCTTCTCCAGATTTCTTTCCTTCTTGACCCTTTGCTCTGAAGACAGATCCATTATCTGAATGAAACTGTTTGTAAACCCCCTATCTCAAACTTTTTTTGAACACTTTAATAAAGTTTATTTTGTTTGCACTACTGAATTCTCCATAAGCCAGAATGAAACGTGATGCATCATCTTCAAACAAAATAAACTTTCTCCCTTTGTATTCAGCCCAATCCGTGTGCGCCAAACTTAACGAATGTTTTCTTGCATAAAATTTGTATTTTCTCTTCCTTTTCTTTTTAAGATTTGGTTTTGCAAATCCTGGTTCCAGCAGGATTCTATGGATTCTATTATGGTTTATATGAACTCCTTTCTCGTCGAGAATTTGCTCAATCATTACTGCGCTTGCAAGATATTCTTTGTAAGTTTGTATTACTAAATCTTTTTCTTTTTTGTTATCTCTCTTGGTTTTCTCCCACATTGTTTAAGTTCAGGATCTTTGTTATCCTTATATTTCTTTGCAACTCTTCTTGCATGTCTTGGACTTATTTCCTGTTGCCTTGCTATTGACCAAACTCCTTGCTCCCTCCTTTCAACTTACCGAACAATCCATTGTATCTTCCTTTTGTTCAGTTTTTTCATAAGAATCTGTTTTACAACAGGTCTTATCTTATTTGTCGAGGGAACATTATTTCTGGATAAGACAGTTTTTAGTGAATATATAAATCTTTAAAAATAATTGGGGCTTGATTTTTTTATGAATTATGAAATTATTTTGATTTAAAATGGAAAATAAATCCAATATTCGGAAAGAAGGAGGAAAAACAATTGCGGAGGTTGTTGTGAATTTGCCAGAAGGAATTGGTTTAAGAGATTTTCGAAAATTAGTTAATGACACAACTGATTTAAGGAGTTTTTTAAGTGGAGTAGCTACTTCTATCAGTGAAGCGGTTTCTGCTTATCAAAGTGTTGAAGCTTTTATTGAAAGTGAAAAATTCAAAATTCCCCTTCACGGAGGAGATTACTTTTTTGTACCTAACAAGACTGGAACTAAACTCGAGATTAATTTATTTTCTTATTTAATAGATGAAAAGGAAAAAGTACAAGTTAGTGTTAATGGAACAACTGACAAACATAAAAATTATATAAAAAATGTTTGTGAGTATCTTGCTTCACATAGTGAGAATAGGGGGAGGGCTTTGGCAATTGGGATGTGAATGATAAAAATGCCTATGATGTGACTCACACCCCCCAATCAGATTTACTCAATCTTTTTATTTCTGCAATTTCCTGCAGGGTTTTAATTTCAGAATTTGTCAAAAGGTCTTTGTTTTTTTTCAAAATTTTAAATTGCTTTTCAGAAATATCTGAATAAAGTAAATTCAAATTTTTAATTTTCCTTTCATAATTGCTCCCTGGAATTGAGACTGCAACTTCAAGACCTTGGCCAGCTTCGTTTACTGATTTGTTTTCAGATTGTATATTTTTAATCCTGCCAATTTTTTCACCTTTTTCATTGATTAAATTCAGTCCGGAAATTATTTTTCCAGATTCTATTTTAACGCCGAATATCGCAGGGTTTGTATTTCTAAAAACATATTGGTGAAGTATTTTTAATTTACAAACCGATGTTAATTTCATTAATCTGTTTTTTTCAATTTGCTTTGATTTTTCATCTCTGAATTTTTCCAAGTCTTCAATTAATTTGTAGACAACATCGTCTGTAATAATTTTAATTTTTTTTACGTCTTCAAGCTCCTGAACCTCTTCACTTACTTTTACATTAAAACCAACAATGACTGCGTCTAATTCATTTATTTTTAAATTTGCTTTTGCGTTGATTACATCTGTTTTACTTATTGGGCCGATTCCAGCTTTTACAACAGGAATTTTATTTTGCTCTAGGAGAACCAACAGCGCTTCCAAACTTCCGAGCGAGTCGGCTTTTGCAATGATACCTTTTGATTTTAACTTTGAATTCAACGATTCTGAAAATTCTTTTTTGAATTCTTTTTTAATTTCATCTTTGTTCGAATCATAAGCCAAGAAAGGCATTCCCGGTAAAATGTTTGCTTTGCTGACAAACTGCATTCTTAACCCTGTTGATGCCTGAACTTTTTCCTTAGCTGAGAACTTCGCACACAACGGCTGGATTTCCTCCAAGATTCTTATTTTTGTAATTATGGGTTCATCAGATAAATTTGCAATCGCGATTTCATCTTTTTTTGACAACTCACCATCATAAAGAATTGATTCAGCATAGTTGTTTGATTTTTCTTTTTTTATCTCAAGTATAACTCCTTTCGCAGTTTCACCTAATTCTAGTTTGTCTGCCAAATATTTCTGGCTTAATCCGCAGAGC
>CAYQQA010000110.1:0-2734 GCA_964419805.1 Candidatus Woesearchaeota archaeon | reverse complement strand
ACGCGGTTGGAGGTTGCCTTGGAGGCCTGAAAACAGTACACGCACACATGTATATGCCGAGACCGAAAGCACTGTCGACGTCGTATCTTAGTCTTGCTGTAATTTGGCCTCGGATTGAATCAGGCATTTGAGTGGAATTTCTTTGCTGTTCGAGAATGAAAACTGCGTAGCCTAAGTCGCTTAAAATTTGGGAGTTCATTTCAACAGGGTATTTTTCAATAGCATCTCTTGACAGCTGGAAATCGACACCTCTTATTCCATCGGGGTAAGGGCCTAAAAAATCTACGTCTTGGATTACGTTTACATCGACTAATGGGTTTATTTTTGATGCTGAAATTTTGCAGAAAATTGGGACGTCTTGGTCTTCGAGTAAATCGCTTCTGACGACTGGGGGTGAGCATTCAAAAGGTGCGAGGTTTAAGATGAAATCTTGGTCTGCTTCACATTCCTTTGTCGGTGTTCCGGTTGTTGGAGTGAGGAAACTTCCTCCGTATTGTGTTAAAGAAGGGTCTGATCTTTTGTAAGCGGCTGAAGATAATGCAATTAGGAGAATTGAAATTACGAAAATCATTCCGATTAAAATTGTTTTTTTCCTCATGTGAAGTCTAACTGCAATTTTTTATTTTCGAACAGGATGTAATTTGTTTGAATATCTTCGAGTGATTGAGGGATTGGAAGTGATTCGCCGTCTATTTTTAATTTTTGTGAATTTTGCAAAATTGAATTTAATAAATATGCTTGTGCGGTTCCGCCTCCGACAAGGCTTCGAGAAATTGTTTGCTTGGGGATTTCTATGTCAAAGCATTTTTTATCTTTTAGTCCTATGAGTCCTCCAAGACCTCCTTTTGGGACTTCGACGCATTCTTGACTTGTTTGAGGTTCTAAGTTGAACGAAACGTTGTCGTAAAATGTTGCTTCGACGTCGTATTTTCCTTGCGATAATTCGATTATTTTTTGTGTGGGGTAGAAAATACTTTTCGTGGTTTTGTTTGAGGAGAATGTTATGAGTGCTTCGCCGTTGTAATCTCTGAAATCGAGACTTAAGTCAACTTCGAGAGGATAGATTTTGTCTAAGACAATTTGTGTGTTTCCTTCCTGGAGAGATGTGTATGTTTTTTCAGTTTCTTCATAGCCTTGGCTTCTTGCGATAATTTTTCCGTTGACGCATTGTGGGAGGAGAGCTTCAAGGGTTTGGTCTGATTCACCGATGTAGCAAGAGGTGCCTGCGCATTCGTAATAGATTGTGCTTTGCACGTTTCTGTTGTTTTCGCCAATTACTGAAATTGTTGCGGGGATGTTTTTGTTGTTGCAAATTTCGCTTGTTTGCAATGCTGTTTGGCTTTCGAACGAGAGCGTTTGAGGTTGGTTGTTGTCGATGATTACTGCTAAAGGGAATTGAAAAATTTGATTTTCTTTGTAGACTTGGACTAAGACAGGATATTTTACATCGTAGAGGAAGTGATATGGAACGTAGCAAAATCCGAGGATGCCTAAACCTGGTTGGTTGCCGACCGGGAGTGCCGTTAGCAGAGGACCTTGGTTTGGTTCGACTTCGAAAGCGTTCGGCCAGTCTCTTGAGTTTATGAATCTTATTCCGTAGTTGGAATTTAAATCAAGTGAAAAATAATCTTCGTTGCTTCCGATTGCGAGGGTGTTTCCTTCGATTGCTGTTTCAAGTTCGTCGAAAACGTTTTCAGCGTTCCAGACTTGTGGACTACATGTGAATTCAACGCCGTCTACAGGCGCATAAAGTCTTAATATGTCAACCCCATAGTTTTCTAAAAATAATTCGTTTTGTTCTTTTTTGTAAATGTTCAGCGCTGTGTCGTAGAGTTCACCTAAATCTGAATTTATTTTGATATTGTGGTTTTGGATTAATGATGTTTCTGTTCCTTTTTTTATGAAGAAGTCTTGTTCTAAGTTTACTATAACTTTGTTGTCGAGGATTTCTGCGGTTGCTGTTGGCTGACCTAGTGTGATTGAGAATTCTTGGTAGTTGTTCAAGTCGCAGTCTGAGATTTTGTCTTCTATGTATTTTTCGAGTTCTGTTTTCATTGTGTTTTTGCTTGGGATATTTATTTTTTCAATTCCGTTTCCGGATACGTAATGCCAATAAGGAACTGAAATTCCTGAAACATATAAGTGTGATGAGAATGGCGAGAACTCAGAGCCTGGTTCGAATTCAGTTGATTCTATGTGACCGCCGTAGGTTCCCAAAAAGTTTACTCCTTGTTCAGCGTTGTTTTCTAAACATTGCAGGAATGAATTGTAAGGGGTTTCGAATGTTGATGGGACTTGGGTTGTTTTTTTTGTGCCGGTGCTTAAAAAAACAGCGAGTAAAACGCCTGAGATAATTATTATTGCAATTATTATGAAGATTGTTGTTTGGGCTTTTTTGAATTTTGCAAAATTGAAAAATTTTAAACCTCTTTTTTCCGGAATTTCCATGTTTAGGATAATGAAATTACTTATATAAACTTTATTGGAATTGGAGTATTGCGCTTGAAAAAATATAAATCTTTAAAAGTGGTTTTGGTCTTTAGGGTTTATGTCCATTGATTCAATTGAGAGTGTTAAAAATTTGGAAATAAATGGTGTTTGTGTTGGTTCCAAGAATCTGGCTAGAAGGAGTGTGAATATTTGCGATGCGCGAACTTTTTTGTCTTTGATGCGCGAGAATTGTCCTGATAAAATGTTTGATTTGGTTCCTGATTATAATGATTTAATTAATTAA
>CAYQQA010000109.1:561-2746 GCA_964419805.1 Candidatus Woesearchaeota archaeon | reverse complement strand
AAAGAGTTGCAGGTGTTTTTGGATTTGATGCAAGCAGAAATTTAAATGGTGAAAATCCTGAAGTTATTGGAAAAATTAGTAAATGGTTGGGACACATCCCTGGGAGTTTGGGCGCTTTGAGATTTATTCCAGGAGTTGCAGATGCAAAAATCTTGAGTATTCCCCTCGGAAGTGTCAGTGCAGGGTTAATTGGATTTTCAACGGGATTTTTTGCTGCAACTGTTTTAACAGAAATCTTTGGAACTTCTGGAACGGCTGCACTTGTTGCACAAATCTCTGGCGGAGTTTCAGGGGCTGTTGGACTTTTGGGGGGCAGTCCTTTTGGCGGAGCTTTTTTAGGCGTTGTCGGACCTGCTTTGTTCTGGGTTGGAATCGCGGCATTGATTGGAAGTTTAATTGTTGGCGGGCCTTCTTATGAAACAAGATATGTTGAATTTAATTGCATGCCTTGGGCACCTCCTGCTGGTGGGGAAAACTGCCACATTTGTAACGAAGACCCTTTAAGACCTTGCACAGAATACAGATGTGAAAGTTTGGGAGCTTTATGTCAATTTTTAGATGACAGTTCTTCAAATCCACCTTGTGTTGCAATGGAACCGGAAAACAATCCTCCTGTGATTTCACCAGGCCAAATTCTTACCCCTGGTTTTGAGTTTGCAGAAACCCCTAGAGCTGATGTTGCGGTAAGAAAAACAAACGACGGCTGTGTTGTTCAGGGAGACAGCGTTCAATTTTCTTTAAACACTGATGAGAACGCTCAATGTTTGTGGAGTTTTGAAAGACCTGAATCTGCAGAGTATAATAAATTTGAAGAGGAGGGAGGAAGATTTTTTGTTGAGGGAAACCAGTGGGTAAAAAACCACACTTTGGATTTAACAGCACCAAGAATTGATGGATTAAAGCAAAGTCAAGTAACAGAGACATCACCCAACAGGCAAGGCAAAGTAAACGTTTACGTGAAATGTCAGGACGCACAGAAACCAAACAATTTTAATTTTGATAATTATGTTGTGGAATTTTGTGTTGACGAAAAAGATACCGAAAAAGTTGATTATTCTTTAATGAGATTTGAACCTGAAAACGGATTTAAATTAAAATTTGGAACGACATATCAAGAGGTAAATATGTGGACTAATAAGCCAGCGGACTGCAGGTACGATTTTAATGCGGGAATTAGATACGAGAACATGGAAAATCCTTTTGGGTGCGTTAACGGACTTGATGACAAAGAAGTTTATGGTTGGAGATGCACGACCAATCTGACAAATTTGCAAGAGGGAAATAATATTTACATAAAATGCAAAGACCAGCCATGGCTTGCTGAGGATGATTCAAACAGGAACACAAATTTGCAGGACAAAAAATACACACTTTATTTAACGCAGGAAGAACTTGGAATTGAAGAAATTAAATTTGAGTATGAAGAAAAAGAAATCGAGTCGGGGGGTGTTTTTAGAGAGGGATTTGAACCGATTTCTGTTGAGATGAAAGTAAAGACTTCTGGAGGGGTAGATGGAGGAGCTTCTATATGTTATTGGAGAGTTTCTGAATCGGGTAGCAGAGATCAGATGGAACCTTACGATGTTTATGTCGAGGGACACACAAAAACACTTTCGCCGAGATTTGAAGGAACTTACAACAATTACGTTGAGTGTTTTGATGAAGCGGGAAACAGTGTTTCAGCGACGGCAAATTTCACAGTTGAGATAGATGCGGAGGCTCCGGCGGTGACAAGGGTTTTCAGAGATGGGAATTACATTAAATTTTTCACAAACGAAGAAGCAAAATGTTATTATAGTTTGGAAGATTGCGGATTTAATCTTGATGAAGGAAATTCAATTACCTCTTCATTGTCATTGACTCACAAAGTTGCCTGGAATCCTGACAAGTTGTATTATATAAAATGTGAGGATCAGTGGGAAAGAGCTAACTCAGGGTGCGCGCTGATTGTAAAAGCTTCGGAAATTTAAATTTATAAAAGAGAAAAACGTTTTAACAAAATGGTGAAATCAAAAAAAACGCAGACGACAATTTTTGTAATAATAGGAGTTCTTGTTGTTGCGCTCGCGCTTTTTTATTTTCTGATTTATCCTCGAGTCAGCACTCAAAGTTTTGACGAAAATAATCCTGCACAGTTTATGCAGACGTGTGTTCAGGAAAGTTTGGAGGAGACAATCAACGAACT
>CAYQQA010000109.1:0-551 GCA_964419805.1 Candidatus Woesearchaeota archaeon | reverse complement strand
TTTACAAGGAGGTTCAGTTAATCCAGAACATTATATAGTTTACAACGGAGATAACATAGAATACTTGTGTTACACTAACGAGTATTACATTCCGTGTGCAATGCAACAGCCGTTTCTGAAAAAACATGTTGAAAACGAAATTGTTAATAACATTGAAGATGTTTCTGATGAATGTTTTTCCAAACTCGAAGAAAAATTTGAGGACAATGGTTATCAAGTTTCTCTGCAAAGACAGGGGACGAATGCTGAGCTTTTGCCGAAAAGAGTTCTTGTAAAATTTGTAGGCAGACTTAGTGTTTCAAAAGAAGGCGCACAGACTTACGATTCTTTAGAGATTGTTTTGAACAATAATCTTTATGAATTAGTTAGTATTGCTAAAAGCATAGTTAATTGGGAAGCGCGGTACGGCGACTCGGAGACGACGACTTACATGAATTATTATCATGATTTGAAAGTTGAAAAAAAGAAACAAAGTGAAGGAAGCACGATTTATATTTTGACAGACAGGAACACGGGAAATAAATTTCAATTTGCCTCGAGGAGCTACGCAT
>CAYQQA010000108.1:0-2783 GCA_964419805.1 Candidatus Woesearchaeota archaeon | reverse complement strand
CCTTCAATTCCTTCGGAAACAATCTCAGGAATGGCTGTCTCAAGTATTTCTGGAGAAATCACAACTTTCGCAGACAAAATAAACATCGACACAGAATACATCTGGTTAATAATTTCCTTGATAACTCTGATCACAATAGTCCTCCATATTTTTCTAAGCCTGAGTTACATAAATCTCGCGATAAATGAAAACCAAACCACCTCTGAAATCTTCAACAAATCAAAAGAACAATTTTGGAAATACCTCGGTTACTTTATCGTTATCACAATAATAATGACAATCCTATTTGCCCTGCTGATAATCCCAGGCATAATCTTTGGAGTTTATTGGATATTCAGTTTTATAATTCTAATTAACGAAAACACAAAAATTTTCGAATCACTAAAACAGAGCAAAAAAACAGTCAAAGGAAGATGGTGGAAAGTTTTCAGCTACTTATTGCTTCTCGGAATAATTGCAACTGGCGTCGGAATAATCTCTCTAATCATTCCAATCATTGGCACATTTATCCCCGCACTAGTCATCTGGCCGTTCACAATAATATTTTTAAAAAACTTCTACCACTCACTAAAATCACAAGGTTTTTAAACTAAAATAAAGATTTGTATTTATGGAAATTAAAATTTTAAGCTCAGATAAAAACAAAATCAAAATCGAAGTAGAAAATCTCACTATCGCGGAAATCCTCAGAATTTACTTAAACAAAGATTCCAGCGTCAGCTTCGCCGCATGGAAAAGAGATCACCCTGTAAAAAACCCTGTCTTGACTGTAAAAACAAAAGGTAAAACAGTCAAAAAAGCTATCAACGATGCAGTATCTTCAATAAACACAGACTTAGACAAGCTTCTCAAAGACTTTGGAAAAATCTAATACAAATTATTAAATTTTGAAATTTTGAAAAATAGACTTAAGAAAAATCCCTAAAATAGAAAATTACTCAATCCCAAATTTTAAATAACAGAAATTGCTTCTAAAATTATGAAAACCGAATTCACACCTATTGACTATTCTTATTTCGATTTCGAAGGGAAAAACTACATCAAAATAATTGGAAGGGACAAAAAGAGAAAACGAATCTGTGTAATTGATACTTGCGACATCTATCTCTGGGCAATTCTAAAACCTGATTTAAAAAAAACAGAAATAAATTCTCTAATTAAAAAAATAGAAAAAATAAAACTAAACTTAAAAGGACGCCAAACTAAAGTTGAAAAAGTCGAACTCCATGAAAAAAAATTCCTCGACAAACCAGTAAAAGCTCTCAAAATTTTTGCAACAAATTACAAAGACTTGCAAGACATCGCAGACAAACTTGCCTTAAAAGAAATCATAAAAAGAAGGGGATACGACTTAGGATACATAACACATTACATAATTGAAAAAAATTTAAACCCTCTCCAGCCGTACGAAATCCAAGGAGAAATTCTCTCTGATGAATTTGGAGGAATCACAAAAAACTTAGATGTCGCATACTCATTAAATCTGGAAAACGCAATTGAAAAACCAAAAGAAAAAATCTTCAACCCAAAAATCCTAGCCTACGATATTGAGACCGACGACATAAAAATAGGAAAAGGAGAAATCCTAATGGTTTCACTAGCTTCAGACAATTTAAAAAAAGTGATAACTTGGAAAAAACCCAAAAACCAAAAAAAACTAAACTATGTAGAGTATGTAAAAAATGAAGAAGAACTAATCAAAACTTTCATAAACTATGTAAAAAAAAATTCGCCTGATTTTTTAGTCGGATACTTCTCGGACAGCTTCGACATGCCATACTTAAAAGAGCGCGCAAACAAACTTAAAATAAAATTAGAATTGGGGCTCGATAATTCTCAGCCAAAATTTTCAAGAGGCATAAATCTCATTTCAAGAATAAACGGAATTGTCCACATAGATATTTTCAAATTTATCAAAACAGCATACGGCCAATACATGAAATCAGAAACATTTTCATTAAATGAAGTTGCAAAAGAATTTTTGGGAGATGAAAAAAAAGATTTTGAAATAAAACACTCTTCCGAACTCGAGCACAAAGACTGGACCAAATACTTTGAATACAACATGCACGACTCCGTTTTAACATTCCAGCTTTTCGAAAAACTTCTGCCAGATTTAATGGAATTTACAAGAATCGTAGAAGAACCAATATTTGAGATATCGAGATACGGACTTTCCAAAATTGTCGAATCATATATTTTGCACAATCTCTCAAAATTCAATGAGATCCCTGAAAAAAGACCAACACATAAAGACATCTCTCAAAGAAGATCCAAAGGCCCTGTTGAAGGTGCGTTCGTCCTCGAACCAAAAGTCGGTCTTTACGAAAACATTACAATGTTTGATTTCACCTCAATGCACACATCAATAATAATTTCAATGAACATTTC
This sequence comes from Candidatus Woesearchaeota archaeon, assembly GCA_964419805.1. Lineage (GTDB taxonomy): Archaea > Nanobdellota > Nanobdellia > Pacearchaeales > GW2011-AR1 > CAYQQA01. The sequence goes on along the minus strand of CAYQQA010000108.1, from coordinate 392 downwards.
AAAATCAACCCTTTTAGAAAATCCAAAAAACAACAAAGAAAAAAATTCAATAGAAACAAAAATCGGAACATTCAGTTTTTCAAAAAAACCAGGTTTCATTCCAACATTATTAAAAGAAATTTTTGAAGCAAGAAAAAAAGCAAAAACAGAATACAAAAAAAATCCAAATCAAATAACAAAAGCGGGTTCAAACGCTTTCAAAGTTCTGTCAGCATCAGTGCATGGATACATCGCTTTTTTCGGAGCAAGATATTATTGCCCTGAAGCATCAGCTGCAACAACTGCAACATCAAGAAAATTCATAAAAGAGGTGATAAAAAAAGCAGAACAATCAGGTTTCAAAGCAATTTATTCAGATACTGATTCAATCGCCTTGGAACTTGGAAAGAAAA
>CAYQQA010000107.1:0-2923 GCA_964419805.1 Candidatus Woesearchaeota archaeon | reverse complement strand
CTTTATTTAATTAATTTAAATTTGTAAATTAAAATAGATTAAAAAGGAATATCTTGAATATCCATAGAATCTTTAAGCTTGATGAAATTTCCTGACTTAAAAAAATCCAAATCTGCTCCAAAATATTCTGCTTTAAATTTTCTCAAAAATTCCCCATGATTTTTATCTTCAAAAAAAATAACTGGGAAAGGATTTATCTCAAAACCACTCAGGGTAACCGTTCCAGGAAACCTTGTTTTTTTTATGAAGTACTTATCCTGTAATCCTAATTTTTCAAGAGTTTTTTCAGGGTAGGCTAAAATGTGATTAAGTCCGGAAGACAAAATTCTCGTAAGACTATCATATCTTGCTCCATCGTAAATTGATGTAAATTCTGTACCTGACTTACAAATCTCCACCACTAAGCTAAAAGGTAATTTATACATTGATCTTATGCTCTTTGAAATATCTGAGACAAGCTCTTCTAGGCTCGAATTTTTATATTCAGTAACAAGTTTTCTAACTCCATGTCTAAATATAACATATTCTATTAAAGGAGTCTTTAACCACGTTTCACCTTTCTGTATAATCGCATATTTTCCTAACTGCTCCCAAGAAATTTTTAGACTTTCCCCTCGAGAGACTCCTTTTACTTCAATCACACGACTTTTTTTAATAACGTCGGGTTCACTAATGTACAATTCTCCTTTAGCGCCATTAACCTCATAACGTTGCTTGATTCCAGCCCCAAATATCGCTGCCGTAAGAATCTCAAAATATTTCCCTAATTTTGACCTTAAACCAAACCCTGATAATAGACCTACGTTTTCAAAATCAAGCCACAACTGGATAGGATACTCTGGAAATTTATTTTTAACCCTTTGGTAAGGAGAATGCACATAATCCTCCAAGCCCTCAAAAGGATTTTGAGATCTAATAAATTTATACCTCGAATTCATTAAAACTTTAAAACCAAAGATTCATTAAAAAAGATTTGTATAATTGAGAACAACAAACTATTCAAGAATGGGATATTTTTTTACAAGTTTCTTATGTTTCCACCACGTTCCAAAACCCCAGTATTTTCCTGCGTGAACGAAAATAAAACCAATTAAGATAATTAAATAAATTAAATGATCATCTACAAAAGGATTATTTTTTGGAGGCAAAACTGCAAGCCACATCAAAAACAACATTATCGCGCCAGCAATACTTCCAATTCTTACAAAGACTCCTGCCAAAAGTGCAAGACCTATAAATAAAAGCCCAACCATAAAAATCCAGTCAATAAACGAACTACCAGCAAGGCTTTGAAAAAAGTTTGCAAAAGGCCCTTGAGTAGAACGAATTAAAAATCCCGAAGTTGGCGAACCTCCCGATATCCACGCATTTTCCCTTGCTGTTGCAAACCCCAATCCAAATAATTTATCAATGAACGCCCACAAAAAAACCACGCCTAAACCAAGTCTTAAAATAGCCCAAACATAAAACCTCTTTCTCATTAATTGTGAAATGAAAAAAACTTTATAAGTTTATTGATTCATCTTTAAAAGTGCCTGTATCGCATAATGGTATTGCACGGGACTGGAGTTCCCGGCCCTCTGGGCTCCCAGGTTCGATTCCTGGTGCAGGCGTTTAAGGTGTCTACGTTATTCCTTCACAAAACAAGTAGGCACTTTGCCAGGATATCAACAAAAACGGTTTAAACGAAAAGGGAAGTTTCTAAAAGAAACCGTAGGTGTCTTTTATTTGATTCCTGGTGCAGGCGTTTTGTGATTGAAAATCACAGGAAATTCTTAACATAATTCCTTGTTGTTAAAAAGGTTCGACGAGCAATTTCGTGGTAGAAGTGTAATCCCAAAAAAAATCCTTCGTGCGAGATTGCGAGCACTAGTGCAGGATTATATTTCCGTGCAAAGCCGGAAAAATCGAAAAATTTAAAAAGAGATTTCTTATAGGAAAAATATGAATTTGGCAGAAACCTTAGGTTTGGAAGGAAGTGAAAATGATTATCTTGAACTGGCTTTGAAGATTGTGAATGTTCCAAAAGACAAAAGATTAACTTCTTTGGGTGTGGGATCAATATCCATAAAAATAGATGAGCTCCATGAGATGAGAGATTATTGGGCAGAGAAGATGGTCCCCTATAACATTCAAGAAAAATTAATTGAATATTTACATGACTACAAAGAGTATCTTTTGGAAAATTTAAAAGTGGGACGAAAGACATTTGAAGAGTTTGTGATGGATCTTGGAAAAAATTCATTAAATCGTGTTAAGTGTAATTTTTATTTGGAAAGAATTAATTTTAAAGAGAATAGTTAAATTTAAAAAACTCTTATATTTCTGAATTATAGAGCGGGGTGGAGCAGTCTGGAGTGCTCGTCGGGCCCATAAGCGAGATTATAAAATCTTTCATTCGAATGTTATCGCATTGGAAACCCGGAGGTCGTGTGGTTCAAATCCCACCCCCGCTATGAAACTTTTAGTAAAAATACAGACATTCTTAAAACCCTCCAAGTCCTTAAATAAAAATGGAAGAAAAAACAATATTCAGAAATCTTAAGACAGCCATACTTGAGATGCTTGAGGGGTATCCAGATTATTTTTTCTGGGGCAAGATTGAGTACAGAAAAATACAAAATGTAAATTTGTTAGTCAAACATGAAATTATTGAAAAGATAACTGAAAAGGAACTGAAGGATATGACTCCTGAACAATTATCTAAGATGCCTAAGAGAAAAGAAGACAGACTTAATTCCTATCGTCTTACTGCAAAAGGTGTAGATTTAGCTATTTCAATGATTAGTCTTGAACATAGTGAGAAAGTCTTAGATTATAGTAATAAAATGAATAATCTTACAGGTTGGATAAAGATCCTCACAATAGCTTTAGTACTAATAGGGCTTACACAGTTTCTTTGGATAGTATCAACTACCATTTA
>CAYQQA010000106.1:0-2932 GCA_964419805.1 Candidatus Woesearchaeota archaeon | reverse complement strand
ACGAGAAAAATGTGAGAGATTATATTAAAAATCAAAAGTATTCTGGTTGAGCCAAGCACTCATGCCACCGGTCTTTGACCGGTGGTTCTTGACTATTGGACATGAAATTCAAATTGATGAAATGGAATATCATAGAAGAAAATTCTATAATAAAAAAGGAGTTGATAAAAATTGGTTTATAGATTGTATTGACAGTAGAACCAGATTTATGATTTCTTCTGAATATGTTAAAGCAAGAGAACAAAAAGAACTAAAATTTGTTTTATCAAAAGCAAAGCAAAAAACAGGAGAGCAAGTTAAGATTGTAACTTCTGATGGACTTCTTGCTTATCCAAAAGCAATAAGAAAAGTCTGGGGATTTTCAAATAAAACTCGTAGAGTAAATGTAGAACATAATCAAGTTAATGCTTCAAAAGGCGAGGGCTTTAACATTATGATTGAGAGGTTGCACAATTCAATCAGAGAAAGGACAAAAACTTTCAGAGGTTTCCATGGAAGTGTAGAAAGTGCAAATGCAATAATGAAAGGTTATGAAATATTCTACAATTTCATAAGAAAACATCAGTCAATCAAGAGATGCCATTATGAACTTGCTATTCCAGAATTGAAACTTACTTCTAAAAATAAATGGATGGAGTTGATTAAAATGGCAAACGAGTGATAAATTGTTATTAATTGCATAGAGAAAATTTTGGTTTTAGCCCTAAAAGGGGTTATCTAAAAATTACCAACCGCTTATGCACCAATGTAAGGTTTAAAAAAATCAAAAATTCCTTCACTTCGCTTATCAACTCAATTTTCACATCTTTCTTTCAAGTAATAGTTTCACCCAACTCAAAAACTTTTTTCTAATTGAAATTTGTCCGACTCCGGACAGAGCTCAAAAACCAAAACACTTAAAAAACCTGTTTTTTTGTTTTTAGTGTAATTAAGGATGAGTCAAACACTTATTCTTTTGTATTAAAATGACAATAAAACAAGGAGATAAAGTTAAGATTGAATATGAAGGGAAATTAGACGACGGAACTCTCTTCGACAGCACAAACAAAACAGGCCAACAAACGCCTCTTGAATTTGAAATCGGTGCTGGAAAAATTCTACCAGAGTTTGAAAAAAATGTTTTAGGTATGAAAAAAGGAGGAAAAAAAGAAATCAAACTTCCTCCCGAAAAAGCATACGGTCCTGTAAACCCTCAAGCAAAACAAGAAATTCCAAAAACAGCCTTTCAAGGACAAGAACCAAAAAAAGGAATGATGATTGGATTAAACACGCCTACAGGCCAGCAAATTCCTGCAAAAATCGACGAAGTCAAAGACTCGACAGTTGTAATCGACATGAACCACCCTTTAGCTGGAAAAAACCTCAATTTCAAAATAAAAGTAGTGGACGTAGAAGAAAAAAAATAATCTCCAAAACTCTTTTTATCGCAGACAAATAAATATTAAATCATCTAAAGAAATATTTATCAAACCCCATTTACTAAAACTATAATGAAACAATTAATTTACTTTCTGATCGCAGGAACAAGAGGGGGTGAACTGCGCGCAAGAATAATTTTCGAAATCAATAAAAAACCTTTAAACGCAAACCAGTTATCTAAGAAACTAAAGTGCGACTACAAAACAATCACCCACCACATTGACATTTTAACAAAAAACAAATTGATCACAAAACAAGGCAACTACGGGGGAATTTACTTCCTTTCAGAAACAATGCAAAACTTCTTCCAAGAATTTGAAAAAATTTGGAATCAATTTGGGAATGATTTTGGAAAACACTTTTAAGTTAAAAAAAATTTTTATAAATACAAAGGAGGGGGAAACAAAATGAAAAAAACTATTTTTAGTTTGTTTGTGATGAGCTTAATTGTGTTTACAGGAGTCGCAAGTGCAGATGTTGAAAAAACAGAAGGTTTTGTGTGTCCTGTGTTAAACGAAAATGTAGGAATGCACAACCCAAACACATTTGAAATTGGCGAAGGCGATTACTCATTAATACCGAGTGGAGAACCACATACAATTTCTATCCCAAGCCATGTGACAAACGGCGAAGGTTCAGGTAGTCCCGGAGGAAGCCACGCAAATCCAGGCGACACAGACTACACAGCGATTTGGCCTTCATAGACCATTTCTTTTTTTATTTTTTCATAAAATATATAAATCAATTTAACAATAAAAATAAATGGGAACTTTAATGAACTTATCAGTTATTCTCTCAGGAATTAACATCATTCTAATCCTAAGTCTAATTTACATTTACATAAAAAACTTAATAAAAGTAAAATCTGTATTCACGCTGGGCCTTTTCATTTTCGGAATCCTATTCTTGTTTCACAACGCCCTTTATCTTTACTTTTACATAACAATGATGCCTTATTATGCACAAGGAACAGAAATTTATATTTTCATATTCAACTTAATTCAAACATTTGCATTCGCAATTCTAAGTTTCGTAAGCTGGAAGTAATCACAACTCCCGAATCCTTCTCCAAAAATCATAAGAATCTAAAATCAAAAAAAGTCCGATTAAAAAAACAATCCATCCGTAAATCTGAATGTTAAAAGAATCTATTTTAAAAGAAAAAACAGCAACAACGCCGACAACGGCAACAATAAGTCCAAAAATTAATTTTTTGTGATCGAATCTCATGTTTTAGTAAAGAAAAAACATTATTTAAATTATCTGGAAAAATATTTAAACAAATAATTCAGCAAAAATATTCAAGACAAACAGCTCTTAATTTCATATGAACTAAACTGGCTCAACGAGAAACATCTGCACACAGACAAAAAAGATTACTACAAAATGTCTCTAAACCAATTCGACAAAAAAGAAAAAGTCGACAATATAGACAAAATGATAATTAAAGAGCTAGAAGAAAATGCAAGAATTCAACTTATCGAAATTTCAAAAAAAACAAAATTAACTGCAG
>CAYQQA010000105.1:0-2979 GCA_964419805.1 Candidatus Woesearchaeota archaeon | reverse complement strand
GCTATCTTTTTGTTCGCTCTGTTAACAAATTCTTCAATCTCTTGAAAGTTTCTTAAAACTCTTCTTCTTCTTCTAGATTTCACAAATTGTGCAAATTCTCTAACTCCCAAATTTTTAAGTTCATCCATTGTTTTCCCTCGATAAGTAAATTCTTTTTTTTCCATTTTATTTTTTCTTTCCAGTTCTCTTTGGCCTTAATAAACCAACTTTTCTACCGGGCGGGGCATTCCGTTTAGCAATTTTGCTTTTTGGGTTTTTCCCTCTTCCTGAACCAAAAGGATGGTCAATTGCATTCATTTTCACCGCAGATGTTCTTGGCCATAATTTATTTCTTGCTTTTTTAATATAATGTTGTTTTCCGGCTTTTACCAAAGGTTTGTCTGTTCTTCCCGATCCTGCAATTACTCCAATAATTGCCCTGCAATTTGGATGGAATTTTTTTTCTTTTTTCGATGGAAAAACAACATAAACATTATCGCCAATAATTTTACTCACAACTGCTTTACTCCCTCCTGTCTTAATGAATTTTCCTCCATCTCCCGGCCTTGATTCAATGCAGTAAATTGCGGTTTTTAGCGGAATTTTTCCCAGAGGCAAAATGTTTCCTTCTTTTACATTTTCGTCCGCATAAATTTTTTGATTTTCCTGCATTCCTTTGAAAGCCGGAATGAAAAATGTTTCATTTTTATTTTGAACTTTTGCTATCGGGGCACTGTGCCCTGGCGAATTGATTAATTTCAGAACCTTACATTCTCCGTCAATATTTCTTGGGATTTTAATTCTGAGTCTGTACGCTTTTGCCCTAACTCTGTAAGTATGACTCCCATGTCCTCGTGCTTGTTGAATTATTCTTTTTCCCATTATATTATCCCGAGTTTCGTAGCAATATCAATCGCCGGCACATCTGGTTTAATTTTTACGTAAGCAATCTTTTTTCCTTTCTTCACAAGTGTTTTAATTTTTTCCACTTTTACATCAAAGATTTCTTCAACTTTCTTCTTTAGATCTATTTTACTTTTTCTTCGATCAACTTCAAAAGTCAAAATGTTTTGCATTTCAATCATCATTACTGCTTTTTCCGTCGCTAAAGGTTTCATTTAAATTTCTCCCTTAAATCTTTAATTGAATTTTCAGTATAAATAACTAACCTTCCGATTCCTCCGCCTGCAATGTCTTGCACACTTAAATTCTTTACATTTGTAGAATTAAAATAACCTGATTTAATTTTCTCATTGTTTCCCAAAACTAAAATAACTCCTGCGTTTTTCTTGTACTTTCTTCCTCTTGTTTTTCCTCTTCCAGCCCTCTGAGTTTTCTTTCTTTTAACAGTTTTAAAAATTTTATCTCCAAGAATTTTTTTCACACTTTCCAAAAAATCCTTTGTTTTTAATGTAGCAATTTTTGATTCAACAACGAACGGGATGGCTTTCACATTTTCATTCTTAAGTGATTGATATTTTTTCCTGATAATTTTTTCAGAAGCTGTAGCACTTATGGCCGATTTTATGGCAAATAATTTTTCTTTTTTGTTTAATTTTTTTGAATTAATCATTGACAAAACTTTTGGGGGATGGGCCCTTATTCCTCCTTTTGCCGAAGGAATTTCTGCGCCTTCCCAACTAAACTGTGTTCCCCTGCTCCACATAACTTTCCTAGGGATTCTCGACATACCTCTTCCATAATGTGTCTGCCACACGTGCCTTCTGTGCCTTATTTTTCCTCTTGCAGACTGTTTTTTCCCGGCCATCGGCGACGGAGAATTTGGTTGTCTATTCTTAATAATTTCAAGATTTTTTAAAACAAGATCTTCTCTTATTTCAGAAGAAAAACATTCAGGCAATTCAATTTCTTTCAATTTTCCCCCCTCAATGCTTAAGATATTAGTTTTCATTTCAAAACCTCCAAAAAATCATAACTTTTTTTCTTTTGTTTTTTAGTTTCTCTCAACGGAGCAGTAATTACTAAAGCCCTTTTTGCAGGCCCCTGGACAGAACCCTCAACAATCATATAATCTGTTTTTGTATTTCCAAAATTCTTAATATTTTTTATTTCATTTTCCCCTTGTTTTTTTATTTCAATTATTTTTTTATTATATGAAATTCTTGTGAACATCCCCATTTGTCCAGCCATGGGAACCCTGAAAGTTACCCTTGCAGGATGCCACGGTCCAATACTCCCAACTTTTCTAATCCCTTTTTCAGATTTGTGAGGCCGCAAAGTTACCCCAAATCTTTTCACAGGCCCTTGAAGACCTTTGCCTTTCGTAACACCTCTAAAATCAACAAGCTGGCCCTTTTCAAAAAAATCACTCACAGAAAATTCTTTATTAATATTTTCTTTAACAAAATTAACTTTGTCTTCGGCATTTCCAGACAATCCGACTTCAACCATGTCCGGCTTTTTTTTAATTCCTGTTTGTTTAACAACAGAATAAAAAACAATTCGAAGGTCATCAAAATCCTTAACTTCTTCAATTTTTTTCTTTTTTTTTTTTAATTTTATTTTTCTTTTTATTTTTTTTTCCAGTTGTTCTGCTAATATTTCATTTTTAGTTTTTCCGTATTTATAGAATCTAACCGAAAAAATTTTCATCTTTGGGCAGACAATAATTGTTGCAGGCCTTACAATATTTTTTCCTTTTGTCATCGAGTCGGAGGTGTTGTCTTTTACACTAACAGAAACCATTCCGGCCTTATAACAAATAAATCCTTTAACATTTTTTTCAGAATCAATAGGATTCCAGTTAACTCTAGGTAAAAGCTTAGCAACTCTCTTTCTCGGCCAAAATTGAAGGCTTCCTTTTCGTGGAGATTTCCTTGTAGGCATTTGTCAATATTTGGTTAGCGGAAATTACCATTTTAATTACCCTGGATATTTTATCAAGAAAAAGTTGCTTTATAAACATTGCTGTCTGGGTTTTTTCCGTGTGCAATCCACAGACATATGTCGATAGTTAAAATAAAAGACTAAAATCATTAT
>CAYQQA010000104.1:0-3049 GCA_964419805.1 Candidatus Woesearchaeota archaeon | reverse complement strand
ACAAAACAGAAACCTTAATTATTTCCACATTTTCCAACGGTTTATTTGCTGGATCTGTTTCTGTATTTTCTATGTCATGAACGACTTCCATGCCTTCAAGAACTTTTCCAAAGACCGCGTAGCCCTGGTCTCTCACGCCGTAATTTAGAAAATCATTGTCGATAGTGTTTATAAAAAATTGTGAGGTTGCAGAATTTGGATCAGTTGTTCGCGCCATTGCGATTCTGCCTGCCTGATTTTTAAGACCGTTGTCCGATTCTAATTCGATTGGCGCGCTCGTTGTTTTTTGAACCCCGTTTGTGTCAAATCCCCCACCCTGAATAATAAAACCTTTAATCACCCGATGAAAAATTGTACCCGAGTAAAAACTACTTTCAGTATAAGACAAAAAATTTTCGACCGTTTTCGGCGCTTCGTCCGGGTAAAGTTCTACAATGATGTCGCCTTTTGTTGTTTCAATTTTTACTTGTGTGTTGTCTCCCGCAGTTGTTCTCCCTGTCGAGCCCTTGTTCAAAAACCCGAAAACCATTGCAATAACCAAAACGATTCCGATAACAAGTATTGCTCCTCTGTTCATCAAACAACATATCAACGAGAGTATATAAATTTTTTTAAATGGAAAAAATTTGGAATTTTATGGCAAACTTAACAACACTACTTTTATCGTTAGCGCTGTCAACCATACAACCACCGAATTCTGTTAGCTCCAAAATTACTGAAGAATTAAATAAAGCAAATTATAATCACGAACGAGAAGAAAAAAATAATTTCCCTTTTCTCAAGGGTGACACTGTTTTAGTTCATGTGCCCGTATTCAACGATGATGAGGAAAAAGACACAACCTACATTTCAGCCAAAGTATATGAGATTGTAAAAGAAACAGATGGTTGGCGGTTTAAACCTGTCGACAGTTTAACTGAAAGTCAAATCGATAAATATATAAATTTTTTGTTAAGTGATTATGGTTCTAAAAAAGAAGTGCGTTTTGAGAATCCAATAAAAAAAGAATAATTCTCTATTGCAATGCATTGTTACCTTAAAGGTTGGTAATTAACCCATTTTTATATTTTAAAAAAATATTTAAAGGGTGTGTGCGTGTATGTTATATGAGGGCAAAATAAAAAAAGATTCTAAATATTCAACAATACTGTTGTTATTTGTGTTGTTGTGTCCGTAAAATTTCACGGGTTAAATCTCCCTTTTGCCCTCTTTTTATTAATTTTTTCTTACAATAAAATATATAAAGCGTAATTCCGTCAAAAAACTGAAATTTTACGGAACAAGATTAATTTTTATTCTGTGGTAATTGAAAATTAAAATGAAAGGTGATAGTTTCACTAAGTTTAGAATGAATTATAGTTACTTAGTAACCACTATGACTCAAAGTATTAGAGAATTAGATTACTCTTTGAATAATACAATATCAATAGATAATCTTTATTTAAAAACTTTTAGTTGTGGTGCAGACACAACTAAATTAGGGAGGTATATAAAATTAAAATGGAAAACAATGAAAATAAAAGAAATTTAGTTTCCCTTCAAAATTTTCCGAGTCAGCAACTCGTAATTCCGAATACACAGGAAATTGATTTATCAATAAAATGTGGTAGACAAATCTCAACAATGCCTTATGCTATAAAGAGTTTTAAGTTTACAAAACAAAATTTAGGTAAATTCAATCTTGCGGGAGCTATGGAACAAAAAGAAGGGTATAGAGATATTTGTAAAAAATATCCTCAATCTGAATTCCTTTTACACATACAAGTTAAGGAGGGAACACAGTTCACATCTTCTCAAATGGATTTTATTGAGAATGTTCAAGATATTATAGAAACGCCTTTCTTTTGCGTTTATGAAAAATCATTTAAGCAAACAGCAAAGGATTTTGAAAATCAAATCTTGAGAGCTAAGGAAAAACATTCTGATAAAGAAATTGTGCCTGCTGTTGAAGTTTACACAGAATTTAGCGACGACAAAGTAGCTATTATGAAAAAGCACGATGTTAAGAAGTGTGTAATCATTTACAGAAATTATCAAAGGCACGAGTTTAGTTGGAGCGAGTTAATGTGGGCTTTAGATACTGCGAATATATCTCGTTTTGTATTAGGTATTACTCCAAGATACAGGCGGAAGAACAAAGCAACAATTCTTTTAACACCATTAAGATATGGAGCTAATTATGTTGCTCACGGATTGCCTTGGAGTGGCGGAAAAGGACAAGTTTATGTTTTAGGAAACAACTTTATTTATGATGTAACCCAAAATTCAACTTATCCTGCAAGCAGAGTTCAAGCACTAAATAAAGTGAATACTCTGACTCCACAAATACAATCACTAAGTATACAGCAGATTGAAACCCTGCTTAATTGATTGAGATATATTTGGGTGGCGATTGTATGTTTTTCGCCACTCATTTTTTAATTTTTCTTTAATTTCTTTTTTTTGTTTTTTACTTATTTTACCTTCGTTAAATAATTTGTCCATTCTTTTTCTGATTGCTACAAGAATAAAACCTTTCTGTTTGAATTCAGAATGTTTTTGAGAAGTCATTTCTTATCTCCTGTAATGATTATTACTTTTCTAATATAGTCATAATATAATATTACTTGGTCGTTTTCTTTTAGTCCAACATTTTTTAGTAATTCTTTTGGAATATTGACTCTATTAGGAGATTGTATCTTTATTCCCTCTCTAAATAAAATTTCTTCTTTTCTCATAGCCCTTTTATATTACTTTTAAAAGGGTTAAGTATTTTATAAATTTATTGTTTAGAAATGTTAATTAACTCCAACCACTTATTTTCAGAATTAAGTTTTATATCGGTAGCCAACTCATAAGGACAGCAGTTTATACTTTGATGTTTTCTTATAAAATTATAAAATATTGAGTAACCTTTCATAATTGAGTCGGCACTTTCTAAACATCCGTGAAAGCCCCTAAAAGTTTTAGTCCGTTCTCTTATTGAGTTATGTAATCTTTCAATATACAAATTAAAACCCTCGCCCTTTGAGGCATTAACTCTATTGTGTTTAATTAATCCTTTTTTCAA
>CAYQQA010000103.1:0-3053 GCA_964419805.1 Candidatus Woesearchaeota archaeon | reverse complement strand
TCAATATGTACTAAACCATCTCCGTGTTTAAAAAATTCATAAAGATAATCTGGAAAAGAAATTGCATTATCTAAACCAGCTTTAAAATGAGCAATATGTGAAGACCACTTAGCTTGATTTTGCCCTACATAATGAGAAACTCCGTAAGCCCCCTTTTCAGCAAGTTCAAATGTTATGGCATCAATCAAAGGCTCCGAACAAGTTTTTCCAGTAATGCAAATTGTCTTTCCCTCTAAACCTCCCTTGTCCTTAAACTGCTCTGCCAAGGAATATCCAACAACAGTCCCTGCAATTTCCCTCATGCTATAATCAATATAATCTTCTGGAATAAATAAATTTCTCTTCTCAACCATTGTAAAAATCTAATTCATATATTTAAAAAGATTATTGTGATAAAAAATAAAAAAAGAATCGAGATAACACACAAATATTTTTAAACTAAATTTCTATAAAAACTAAATGGGAAACTTAGCAAATTTAGGAACATGGGGAATCGATGAACTGCCTGAAATGCCTATCGAAGCAGATGTTAGCTCTTTGCCTCTTGAACAAACTCTCAAGATTATAGAAAGATATGATCAAATTTTAAGTCAATGCGAAGAAGAAATAGACACGGATGATATATTAGAAATTAATTCAATACCACAATCCAGATTAGAACAACCAAAATAAACTCTCCAAACTCCTATTACAATCAACTCGTAGGACGTTTAAATAAAGTAGCGGGAAATAAAAAACAAAAAAGATCTGCACAAATAAGACTCATGCTTAGAAAAAGACAATTAGTGGAAAACAGCGAAACATATTTCAATTTGAGAAGTGAAACTGGAAATCAATTTAACAATACAAAAATTTCTGATGGTGAAAATAAATTTTCAATAACAAAAGCAGATAATTTACTTGAGAGTGAACCAAACTCCAAAAAAAGGGAAATCGTTTACAGAAATTTAGGAAATCAAGATGAGTTGGAAGCAAAGCTTCATGAACAAGTCAAAGGATTAACAAAATTAATACAGGAAACCTCTCAAGGAGAATATCGAAACCTTTACGATTTTTATACAGAATATTGTGAATCACCATCACCGGAAGAAATTACAGAAATAATGACCAAATTTGTCGAAGGAACAAAACCAACTTATGAAAAACTTACCCTGGAATTAATATCTCCTGAAAAAATGAATCCTTGGGAATCTATTTTTCTTTACGTTCAAAAAAATCCTCTCTCAAAAATTGATGCACCAAAAGATCCTCACAAACTTCTTGAAATTGGAAAATCCATAGTTGGCGATTTAGGTTTTAGAAAACCTTTTTTAGACAACCTTCTCGATGAAAATAAACCAGGAATTTTTTTAGACATTGAAGAAAGAGAAGGGAAAAGAATGCCCGGAGGATTTGTTTCGTTTGGCCCATACTCAAAGGGAAAATTCCTCATTTGCTATAAGCCATCATATTTCGAAACTCGTGGGCAGAGAAGATTAGATTCTTTTGCTCATGAAATAGGTCACAGAGTTCACACTCACTTTAACAGACAAACAATAAAAAATCCTGGTGATGCAATATTTGTTACTGAAAACACAATTGGAAAAGAAACTATCTCAACATTTACTGGAAATTCATCTCTTGAAAGAGAACCACTTGAAAAATATTTCAACATAACAGGAAACGATTTTGAATTTTTTAAAAAATGGATTTTACTAAGTAATTTGAATAGTTTGTATTCTCTTGCTAGATCCACAATAACTGAAATTGCCATGCACACAAAAGGACCAGAGCACACAAGAAAAGCAAACCAAGAAGCAGTGGAGCTGACAAGATCTGAACTCATAAAACCGGTTGACAGCCCCACAAATTATGCAACAATACCCCACTTTACTAACTCGCCTGGCTATATGTTTTCATACTTTTTCACAAAAGTAAATAATGTGGCAATAACACATGCTTTAAGAGAAAAAGCACCTTTGTTCTCGGCAAATACTGCAAAAACACTGACAGGAATCATGATTGGAAACGTAAAACCAATTCAAGAAAGAGTTACAGACATAACCGGGAAAAATGACTTTATAAATTTTGCAATTAATTATTTTAATTCAGAATACAAAACCCTCAGTAATGACTAACGCCCTTAAACTTTTTTTTCTTAACTCTCAAAAACAAAACAACACCCACAGCAATAGTAATAAATATCAAAAACCAAAAAGCCCAAGATTTTAAAATTCCACCCTTCCCAAAAATATTTTCAACAATCCTTCCAGTTAACGGAAGAAAATTTGAGGAATTTTGTTCACCTGAATTATTTGCACCAGAAAAATTTTTATCTCTATTAGAAACATTTTCAGAAAAATTTTCTAAACTATTTTTAGTTCCATTAGAAAAGTTTGACTCTGGAATAACAATTCCAATAGAACCGCCCCCACCCCCACTCGAACCCCCCCCAGAAGAACTCGGAAAACCAGAAACAACATTAACAACCACACTCGCATTTGAAACATTCACTTCCTGAATTTTTGCACTTGTATTTGTAATAGTTGAATTTAAAAAAATAACATCGGAAACATTAACAAAAATCCGTCCTGCACTAACAGCATTAAAAACAACCTCTGCCAAAACTCCATTTCCTGAAACGCCAAAACTTTCATTCAAAACCTGAACAACCTCCAGCTTCCCGTAAGAATGCGCGAAAGAAAAAAAACTCGAGCCCGCACCTGAAAAAAACAAGCCTTCATAAATTCCAGAAAAATCAATAACAGATTCATCAAAAGAAACATCATACTCCAAAGCATAAACATCGCTTTCAGAGGTATCCACATAAACATCTAAATAAAAACTCACCCCTTCATCCACAACAACCGAATCGGGCGCTAAATAAATTTCCGAAGCCTGCGAAAACCCGGCCAAAAAAGAACAAACCAAAAAGCACAAAATCAAAATCACTTCTTTTCCCATAAACAAATTTAACAAAAACTATTTTTAATATTTTCTGTTGTTGAGTATAATGAACTGATAATTTACTTTTTCAATTTTTTCATTCTGGAAAACCCCCGCTTTTTTGCATT